>JANXCK010000266.1 GCA_025060055.1 Fimbriimonadales bacterium
TGAAGGGTTTGTGGGGAGCGCACTGCAACAGGTTAATCACGGTGTGACGATGGGCGCGCTGTTCCTGCTGCTGGGCATGCTGGAGGCGCGTACGCGCACGCTCCAAATCGGCGAACTGGGCGGGCTGAAACAGCAGATGCCCCTTTTCTCCGCTCTGTTCCTGATAGTGATGCTGGCATCGATTGCGCTACCTGGCACGAACGGCTTCGTCGGCGAGTTTCTCTGCTTGCTGGGCGCGTACAAATCGGCGCATGGCGGCGCGTACCCCATCGGTTGGGTCATGCTGGGGCTGACTGGCACGGTGCTGACGGCGGTTGCGATGCTTTGGATGTTCCAGCGGGTGTTTTACGGACCCACGCCGTCTCGATGGCGTGAACTGCCCGATTTGCGCCCCGCTGAACTCGCGCTGGTGCTACCCCTAATCGCGCTGGTTTTCTGGATTGGCATCCGCCCGGTGAGTATTACCGCCTCTATGGAGCGCGCCGCGCTGGAATGGGTCAAGCCTTATGCGTGGCAAGAGCGTCTGGACGCAGCGCGTCCCTTCTCCCCATAGGGCTAAATTTCTTGCCGACCTTCTGTGCTACGGGCATCGTGCCCGTGCGTTCGTCAGCGGGGACGCCGACGCTACGCACTGCTTGGACACGACTGTCCAAGCCACGCGGCGTGGCACGGACAGTCGTGTCCGTGCCATCGTCGGCGGGGACGCCGACGCTACGGCAGTATCCGCCTCCTGCGGACGAGCCGTCGGCGGGGACGCCGACGCTACGCAGAGCGCGTGCGTGGTGTCGGCATCCTACTGGCGAGCCGCGTCGCTTGAAACGACAATCAGTATCAGCCCTCGAATCTCGCATTCTCTTCAGCGAGGAACCTCTCCGAAGCGGGCAGAATCTTTCGTAGAAACCCTTTGGGGAGGTTGCTACGATGTCGTTCAGCGAGGCACAGCAGTATATCGGGATGGAATGTACGGTCGCTTGGCGCGATCGGCGCGGCGAGATTCAAGAGCGGAACCTGTTCATCGCGGATGTCTCGTTCGTGCCGCTTTACGGTATCTGCCTGATTACCGACTACATGGAGATTCGGCTCGACCGCGTGGTAAGCATCCGTGCAGCGGGTGAGGCGGCGGAGCCGGCAGCGGCGTAGAGGCATCGTGCCTTGAGGTGCAGTGCGCCGCGTAGGGTCAGTGCCCCACGCGGCGCGTTTGCTTAATTCGGCGTGATTGCAACCTTCATCACACCGTTGCGACGCTCCATGAACACCTCATATGCCTCACGGATGTCGTCGAGCTTGAATCGGTGAGTCAACAGCGGGGTTAGGTCGACGCGATGAGTGCGCACCATCTCCATTAGGCGGCGCATCCGTTCCTTGCCGCCAGGGCAGAGCGTGGTGACGATTTTGATGTCTGCCAGCCCAGCACCGAAGGTCTCATACGGGATTTGGAGCTTGCCGCTGTAGACGCCAAGGCTCGAAAGCACGCCGCCAGGGCGCAAGCACCGCAGGCAGTTCTCCCAGGTTTCCTGCACGCCTAACGCCTCAATCGCGACATCCGCGCCGCCGTCGGTGAGCTTTTTGACCTCCGCAACGACATCGCATTCGTTCGGGTTCAACACAACGTCGACACCCATCCGCTTGGCAAACTCCAATCGATGCGGGTCGGGGTCGACGCCGATGACCAACGCTGCACCCATCAGCCGCGCACCAATGCTTGCGCAAAGCCCGATAGGTCCCTGAGCGAACACCACGACAGAGTCGCCGATGCGCACGGGTGCTGACTCTGCACCACTGAACCCTGTGGACGCGATGTCCGCCAGCAGCACAACCTGCTCATCGGAGAGTTCATCGGGGATTTTCGCCAAGTTCGCTTGCGCGTTCGGCACAATCGCATACTCTGCTTGCACGCCGTTGATCGTGTTGCCGAACCGCCAACCACCAATCGCTCGATAGCCCGCGCCGTGCCCGCACTGCGCCCACTGCGCCGACAGGCACGCACGGCACTGACCACAAGGCGTGACCGCGCCTACCAGCACGCGTTCGCCCACCTCGTAGCCCGTCACGCCCGGTCCCAGCGCCTCGATCACGCCTACAGGCTCATGCCCGATAATCAAACCCGAACGCACAGGATATTCGCCCTTCACGATGTGGACATCCGTACCGCAAATGGTGGTCAGCGTGACACGAATTAGCGCTTCGCCAGGTCCTGGAGTAGGTACGGGAACTTCTTCAATCCCGAACTTCATGACATCACGAAACACATTCGCCCGCATCGTCTGAGCCATGATGGTTCCTCCCACGCATCGCGGAACTGATTGCCTCGCTGAAGTCGCAGAGGCGCGCGATGCAGTTCCTATGTTCTACAAGGGCGGCACGAATCCTGCCAACCCAAAGTGCTGGATGGCTGTATTCATTCGGTGCCACTATCCACGCCTAACCCCGAAATCTCCCACCTCCTCCCCCGATACTTGATATTTAGCCACGCTAAAGGGTATATTTATGGAAAATGGCAACCACTACGCTGAGCGAACCGATGCGCAGGCAAGCGCGAACCCAGCCGAAGCCCACGGTACTCATCGTGGGCAACCCAAACGTTGGCAAGAGCGTGCTGTTCCACAAGCTGACAGGACGCTACGTCACGGTGTCCAACTACCCCGGCACGACGGTGGAAGTCGCGCGGGGGGTGATGCGCTATCGGGGGCGTGAGTTCGTGGTGATCGACTCGCCCGGCATGTATTCACTGATGCCAATTACCGACGAGGAGCGCGTGGCGCGACGCATTTTGCTGCGCGACCGCCCCGATTTGGTGCTGCATGTGATCGATGCGAAGAACTTGGCACGCACTCTGCCGCTAACAGCCCAGCTGATGGAAACGGGCGCACCTGTGGCAGTCATTCTGAACATGATGGACGAGCTGGAGCGTGCAGGACTGCACATCGAGATTGACGCCTTGCAGCAGCAGTTAGGTGTGCCTGTGCTTCCGACGGTGTGTCTGTCGGGCAAGGGCATCGATGCCGTGAAGGAGTTAATCTATGAGCGTCTCGCCAACGCCGACCTATCCAGCCGCGATTGAGCATGCCGTCGCCCAAATAAGCGACCTGCTGCGCGGCGATTACGCGCTGAGCCACCGCACGCTTGCCCTACTGCTGCTCCAAGACGATCCCGAAATCTGGGACGAGGTTCGGGCGCAGGAGAGCGCGTCTACGCTGGAGCGCCTCTATGCCATCAAGGAGCAACTGGAGAAGGCGGGCGAGACGCCTCTGGCATGGCAAATCGAACACCAACGACAGCGATGGAGCCAACAGATTGCTGCGCAGGTGACGCAAGCACAGCTGCCACCACGCCCCCAGACCCTCGCCGAGTGGGTCGGGTGGCTCTGCATGAACCCGTGGACAGGCTTCCCCATCCTCGCGCTGGTGCTGTATTTCGGATTGTACCAGTTTGTGGGCGTGTTTGGTGCGGGCACTGTCGTCGAGTTTATTGAGGAGAGCCTGTTTGGCGGCTATATCAACCCGTTCGTGGAGCGCCTCGTGCGTGCCGTCGTGCCTTGGCAGCCAATTCAAGAGTTGCTGGTAGGCGAGTACGGGGTGTGGACTCTGGGAATGACCTACGCGATTGCGCTCATCCTACCAATAGTGACCTTCTTCTTCTTGGTGTTTGCGCTGCTGGAAGACACGGGCTACCTCCCGCGCTTGGCGATGTTGATGGATCGAGCGTTCAAGTCGCTGGGGTTGAACGGGCGCGCAGTAATTCCAATCGTGCTGGGCTTTGGCTGCGACACGATGGCGACGGTGGTCACGCGCGTGTTGGAGACGCGGCGCGAGCGCCTGATTGCAACGCTGCTGCTGACGCTCACCATCCCCTGTTCCGCGCAGTTGGGCGTCGTGCTGGCGTTGCTGGCAGCGTATCCGATGGGGTTGGCAATCTGGGCGGGCGTAGTCGCAGGCGTGTTCCTGCTGGCGGGCTGGCTGGCAGCGCGTATATTGCCTGGGCAGAGCATGCCGTTCTACATGGAACTCCCGCCGATGCGCCTGCCCAGCCTCTCGAATGTGCTGCTCAAGACAATCGCACGCCTCCAGTGGTACTTTATGGAGGTGCTGCCACTGTTTCTGATTGCGAGCGTGCTGATTTGGATTGGGCAGCTGACGGGGCTGTTCGACCTCGTGTTGCGCTTGCTGAACCCCCTTACCTCGCTGCTGCAACTGCCCGCTGAGACGAGTGTAGCGTTCCTGTTTGGCTTCTTCCGACGCGACTACGGCGCAGCAGGGCTGTATGACCTGCGCGAGGAGGGGGTTCTTTCTGGCAACGAGCTGCTTATCACGGCGGTGGTGTTGACCCTATTTGTACCGTGCATAGCGCAGTTTCTGGTGACAATCAAGGAGCGTGGCTGGAAGGCGGCGCTGGCGATGTTCGCGATTGCCGTCTCGGTGGCGTTTGGTGTCGGGTTCGCGCTCAGTCGTGTTCTGGGCTGGTTGGGGGTGCAAGTGGGATGAGGTGCAGTTTTTGCGGTTTCGAAATCACTCAGGCGGGCATCGAGAAGGCGTGTCGCGGTTGTGCTGCGTTTGGCGGCTGTCGCCTCGTGAAGTGCCCGCGCTGCGGCTACGAGCAACCACAGGAGCCACGATGGATCCGAAATCTCGTGAACTGGGTGCAACGCAAGCGTCGGA
>JANXCK010000270.1 GCA_025060055.1 Fimbriimonadales bacterium
TCGACCAAGCTGCCTTTGCAGAAATGCGACGACGAGGATGCCGTCGTACCTTGCCACGGTTAACGCGCTTGAAACGGCACAATCTGGCTGATTGCGCGTGTGCGCCGATCGTTTGTGAACGCTATCACCACAGCGTAGTAGGTGCGCCCGCTGACCAGCACAGGACCCCGATAGACCAGCGAAGTCATCGGCGCGAACACTTTCGCTGCACCCGGGTTGCTCAGGTCAGCGGGAAAGTAAGGTCGGACATTATAGTCGGGAAAACGATCGTAGATGAGAACTAAGTAGTAGTCGGCATTCGGTACGGGCGTCCACTCCAGAATCAAGCCTTCGACAATCTGGTTAGGCTGCGGGCGTGTGAGGGCAATCGGCGTAAACGGACGCGCACTGACGCGATTGCTCCGCCCTGACACCGTGCCTGGCAGGTCATTCAGGTAGTCGGTGTTCAGCGCGACTATCTCGTAGAAGTAGGTCTCGTTTGGCTGGAGCGTCGGGTCTAAGTCGGCGAAGAAGTCCGCCAACGGGTCGCGTAGAAACGCAATCGCGTTGCGGTTCAGTTCGTCGACGGTGCGCCCGCGATAGATTCCGTAGCCTAGCAGACTGGTCTGTTCTCGATACTCCCAGCGGAGGTCGACTTCGATCCAGTAGTCGCTGGCGGCGCGTGAGGCAAGGGTGCGTCGAGGGCGCGGCTGGTCGTCGAACAGGGCACGAATGGCGTTGTACGCCTCGCGTTCCCGCGCGTCGCGCGTGGCAGTAAGCACGCGCGGCATCGTCCACGCCGTCGCCTCGAGGTTCAAAGGCGTCTGCACAGGGCGGTTCACCGAGCGGTTCAGCGTGAAACTGATTATGGTCGTCTGCCCCGCGATCACTCGCGCTGTCTGCTTAGTGTTCTCGTAGTCGGGCGCTGAGGCAACAACAGGGTAGTCGTAGCCTGCCGGCAATCCCGTAATCCGATAGAAACCCCGCCGATCGGTCAGCGCGAACGCGCTGCTCAGTGCGCCGCCTGCAAACACCCGCGCACCTTCTATGCCCGCGTTGAACGCATCGCGCACAAAGCCCTCAATCGTGCCCTGACGGTCAACAGGCGCGATCATGATGTTCACATTCTTGCTCTGGCTGTTTTCGAACACCTGCGCCACGTTCTGCCCCGTATACTCCACACCGTTGATGACCGCACGCGCCCGAATCACAGTGAACCGTTCAGGCACATTGGTCAGGTAGTAGGTGCCGTTGTGCAGCGAGCGCGTAGCACTGTTCGGGGCGTTGTCGACAAACACCTCTGCGTCGGCGACGGGTTCGCCCTCGATGTCCGTAATCGTGCCTGAAACCACACCCACCTTGTTCTCACCACCGCAGCCTGCCATAGAAAGTGCCACGGCGATTGCAAACAGACCCCAAAGCGATTTGTGCCTCATCATACACAAGGACGATTCACCGCTTGGGGTGTTTCTCCTGCGAAAAAAGGGACAGCGCCTTTGCTGTCCCTTGTATGGCCATCTACGATAGGAGGATATTAGCGAGAGCGACGGCGCCGCAGCAGGCAGCCCAGCCCTGTCATCAGTGCCATCATGCTGGCAGGTTCAGGTGCAGCCGTCCAATCCTGTTCCACCAGTAGCAGTCCCGCTGCCGAGCCAGCGCGCCCGCCTCCGAGCAGCTGGAAACTCTCATACACGGTGACATCGTTCGCAGGCGTGGCGAGCGAGACAGGGATCGTGACGCTGAACACGCCGTCCGAACCACCTGCATACGCGTCGCCGCGAAACTCGCCGCTGGCTTCCCACAGGATCCTATTGTCCGAGTTGCGCACAACCTTCTTGTACCAACTGATAATCCCGAAGTCAAATACATACCCCGCAATCACAAAGTTGAAGCCGCTCAGGTAAGGCAAGCTGTTGGATGGGTCGCTAATCGCGTAGTTGCCGAAGAAGCTGCCATTGGTAAACCCTGTTCCCATACCGATAATCAGTGGGTGCGGTGTCGCTGCACTGGTTAGAAAAGTGATTCGGGGCAGTGGGTTGTTTTGCACAAGAGTCGGCACACTGACGGAAGTTGAGGGCGGGTTCAACGCGCCGACACTATTCAAAATCGTCACATTCCACGAGGCGAACGCGCTCGTGGCGACCACTAACACTCCAAGCAGTGTGATGAACCGTTTCATGGTCTTTCCTCCGTTTCATCGTGGCGCAAGGACATCGCGCACTGCTCTATAAAAAGCAATTCCTGTGCCAAACGCGCTTTTTCATCCAAAACCTGGTATTTTTGTCTTTTTTGGTCGGAAAGCAAATCGGGCGGGGAAGAACTGCCCCGCCCGACGCCATCGGGATGAAGTTCTCGAGGGTCGCTCAGCGCTTACGGCGACGCAGTGCGACGATGCCCACCAAGCCGCTGCTTAGCGCCAGCATGCTGGCAGGTTCGGGCACCCAGTCTTGCTCCACCAGCAACAGACTGGCAGTTGAGACGGGGTCAGTCGACAGCACGAACAGTACGAAGTTCTCGTATACGGACACATCGTTGGCGGGTGCGGCAAGCGTGACGGGAATAACTGTGCTAAATGTGCCGTTTTGCCCGCCGAAGCCAGCACCTGCAAACATCCCAGAGCCGTTGTAGAGAATAGCGTTGTCGGAGTTGCGGACGACCTTCTTCTGCCAGATAATCATCGCGCTGCCGTCTACGATGCCCGAAATCACAAAGTTGAACCCTGTGAGCAGGCTCATGTTGCCCGCCTGCGGGCTGATTCGGTAAGCGCCAGAGAAAGTGCCGTTCAAGAATCTTGTGCCGTCGCCAACCAGAATCGGGTTCGGATTGCCCAAAGCAGTCAGAAAGGTCACTTGAGGCAGTGGGCTATTGTTCACGAGCGTCGGCACGGTCACCTGAGTAGAGGGTGGGTTCAGTACCCCGCTACTGTTGAGTATCGTCACATTCCACGACGCGAACGCGCCAGTCGCCAGAGCGCTGGCTACTACAACCAAACTAATCGCTCGCCTCATCATATTCTTCCTCCTTTGCGGCTTGCGGGCGTATCGGGCGTAATAGAGCAAGTCCCCCAAACAAGCCTCACTCTTAGACAAGCAACTTGCGTGCCAAAGTTTCTGATTAGTTTGAAAACTGGTAGTTTTGGGAGTATGCTCGCCTTATACCAATCGGGGTTTCAAATGACGCATTGTCGTGTACGGCTAAAGCCGTTGCTATGCAGACCAAGCCGACCTCCGTCGGCTGTAGCCCGCGCAGGTGGGCTTTGTCGGCACAGGAACGGCTTCAGCCGTGTTTCACTTGACACCCCCAATCGGTATTACAGAGTCTCTCACAGGTCGCCCGCATGGATTGCCTTGCGGATTTGCGCCATCCGGCGGGCGTAGTAGGCGAGGTTGTGGTAGGTCGCAAGGCGCAATCCCAGCAGTTCGCCCGCGCGAAACAGGTGGTGAATGTACGCCAGCGAGTAGCGCTGGCATACCCAGCAGTCGCACTCGGGGTCAATCGGCTCACAGCGTTCCTGATACTGAGCGTTGCGCAGGTTCAGCCTGCCGCGCGTTGTGAACACTGCCCCGTGTCGCGCCAAGCGCGTGGGCAGCACGCAATCGAACATGTCCACACCCTGCTGCACAGCGTGCAGGATGTCGTCAGGCGTGCCCACGCCCATCAGGTAGCGTGGCTTGTCGGCAGGCATGCGCGGCGCGATGAACTCCACGATGTGCCGCATTGCCTCAATCGGCTCGCCCACCGAGACGCCCCCAATCGCATAGCCGGGCAAATCCAACGCACTAATCTGCTCCAAGCTCATCAGGCGCAAGTCTTCGTAAACACCCCCCTGAATGATGCCAAAGAGTGCGCCCACTTCCCTTGCCAGCCATGCTTGCTTACTCCGCAGTGCCCACTGGTGAGTACGCTCAGTGGCGCGGGCGACCTCGTCGTAGCTGGCGGGATAAGGGGGACACTCATCGAAAGCCATGATGATGTCGCTGCCAAGATTTTGCTGAATCTGAATCGAGCGCTCCGGTGTGAAACGATGTTCCGAGCCGTCGATGTGCGAACGGAAGGTGACGCCATCGTCGTCGATTTGGCGCAGCGCGGCGAGGCTGAACACTTGGTAGCCCCCGCTGTCGGTCAAAATTGCGCCCGACCAGCTCATAAAGCGGTGCAATCCGCCCAAGCGGGCGATGCGCTCGTCGCCGGGACGCAAATACAGGTGGTAGGTGTTGCCCAGAATAATCCTGAAGCCGAGCTGCTCCAGCTCGTCTTGGCTGAGCGTTTTCACGCTCGCCTGCGTGCCAACGGGCATAAACACGGGCGTCTCAATCACGCCATGCGGCGTGTGCAGCCTGCCAACGCGGGCATGCGAGCGCGCAGACCGATGCACAATCTCAAACTCAATCACGACTCGTACACGCCCGCGTATACCGCCTGAATCACCTCGTGAGGCGTGGTGATCCCGCGCAAAATTTTGTCGCGCCCGTCGTCCAGCATGGTACGGAAGCCCTCTTTGAGTGCAATCTGCATAATCTGGTCGCTGGAGGCGCGGTTCACGATTGCCTCACGAATGGCGGGGCTGATTCGCAGCAGTTCAAAAATGCCCGTGCGCCCGCGATAGCCCGTGTGCAGGCACTTCTCGCAGCCCCTGCCCGTCCAAAACCGCGCCTGCGCCAGCCACTCCTGCGGGATTTTCAGCGCGGCGATCTCGTCGGGCGTGGGCTGATACGGCACGCGACAGTCGGGGCAGATGATGCGCACCAGTCGCTGCGCCATCGCGCACTGCAAGGTCGCCGCAATCAGATAGTCCTCTGCCCCCATGTCGATCATGCGACTCAGCGTCTCAATCGCGTTGTTCGTGTGCAAGGTCGACAGCACCAGATGCCCTGTAAGCGCGGCTTGGATGCCAATCTGCAGCGATTCGCGGTCGCGTATCTCGCCAATCATAATCACATCGGGGTCGTGGCGCAGCATCGCCCGCAACGCACGCGGGAAAGTGATCTTCTCCGTTACCTGTACCTGCATCACATTATCGGGAAACTCGTACTCCACAGGGTCTTCCACTGTCACGATGTTGCGTCGCACGCGATCGAGCGTGTGCAGTGAGGCGTACAGCGTGGAGGTTTTTCCAGAGCCTGTG
>JANXCK010000020.1 GCA_025060055.1 Fimbriimonadales bacterium
ACGGCTGCGCGGTGGGCGCGGCTGGCTCCACACATAAAACACATTCAGCCACGCATGCACTTGGAGTTGCACCGCTGCAGCGCACTGGAGCAGGTAGCCCAGCGGGTCAAAGTCGTCAGGCTGGTTGGCTAACGCTTCGGCGCGTGGCTCGTGGCTGGAGCGGTAGTAGGCATCGCCACGCCCGCGCACCTGCGCAAACACTGTGTTGAATCCGTACTGCGTGGCAAGCTGCACCACACGCTCAATCGCCTGCGGCGAAACCATCGAGGTGCGCACAACCCACAGGGCACGCGTCTCCTCAGGTAGCCGATGACGCGCGGACAAGCCCATCACGCCAGAGTAGGTTCGACGCACGCACGCGCGTTCCTGCTGGCTTGCCTTTGCGCAGTGGTCTTGGTTTGCTCAGGGAAGGCAGAACAAGACTGTCCGTGCGACGCTGCACGGGCTGGAAGCCCGTGCCACGCAGGCGCGTCAGCGAAACGCCAACGGACGGTACGACGACATCCTGCCGTCGGCGACGACAGGAAAGTCATCGCCCCGACAAGTGCGACGGCATTCTGGTGTTGCGAGCCGATGGCGCGGACGCCTTTGTACCGTGTGCTGTCGTCGGCGAGACGCCGACGCTACGAAAACCCGCCCGCATTCTCCGACAGTCTCCGAGTGGGGTACAATACACGAGGAGGGTTTTATGGACAAACAGCGTGGTTTTACCCTCATCGAGCTGCTTGTAGTAATCGCGATTATTGCGCTGCTGGCAGCGATTTTGTTCCCTGTCTTCGCTCAAGCGCGTGCGAAGGCGCGACAAGGTGCGTGCGTGTCTAACCTCACCCAAATCTCCAAGGCGTTCCTGATGTACGCGAACGACTACCGCCAGATGATGCCGACAGTGGGCTGGGTGTTCCGCCCCACGCCTGACCACGCGCCGTTGTGGACGGCGATGATTGCGCCCTACACAAAGAATCGGGAACTGTTTCGCTGCCCAGAGGCCGCGAATGCGGAGTACGGCGAGGTATGGAGCCAGCGCGCCCGCCTCTCCTACGGGCTGAACTGGTTTTGGGGGTTTCCGTACCTGTCTTCGATGGACTATGTAGTGTCGCTGAGTAAAGTAACGCGCCCTGCGGCGGCGATCTTGGTGCTGGACAGCGTGCCGATTCAGCCTTCGTCGGAGCCGTATGGCGGCTACATGGTGACCCCGTTCGGTATCGAGAACCGCACGCGCGTCCTACCCGTCAACAAGCCCAGCGGCTACGCAGCGCGCCACAGCGAGGGTGTCGTCGTTGCCTTCGCCGATGGGCACGCGAAGTGGTTCCGAGGCGACCAACTCTACGCCCGCCGATCGAACGGCACACCAATCCTACAGACCCCCATCGACGCGGAGAACCAGTTCGACTGCAATCCAGCAAAACTGAAGTGGGCAGTGCACATGCGCGAGATTCGCGACTGCCCGTGAAGGAGGTAGCTATATGCGAGCTAAGGGTTTCACCCTGATTGAGCTACTGGTCGTGATCGCGATTATCGTGATATTAGCAGCGATTTTGTTCCCTGTGTTTGCGCAAGCGCGTCAGAAAGCGGAGCAAGCTGCTTGTCTCACGCATCAGAAGCAGATGGGGCACGGCGTGATGATGTACCTGCCCGACTATGACCATGTGTTTCCTCCAGCAGGCGAAGGCACAGGTCCCGCTCCAAACTGGGCAGAGCGAATCTTCCCGTATGTGAAGAGCCTGGAAGTATTTACCTGCCCGACGCAAGGGATTGCATATGATGTCGTGCGCCGCTGGTACGGTCTTGGACGCGCGCAGGCGGAGGCAATCTACCAGCGCTACGGGGTGCGCAACTTCGCTGCAAACGCCTATGTGCTGGCTTGGATCAACTATCCTTATGAACGCGCGGGTCCGGGCGTCGTCCGTCCTGAAGCTGCGATTGAGGAGCATTCACGCACAATCATGTTCAACGAGTGTGTTGGCGTGGGCACAGTGCTACAGCGTGACCGCAACGGTGTCCCCGTGCCCAACAACATGCACTGGTGGTGGGCAATTTCCGATGAGTGCTGGGTGTGCGCCGAGCATGCCCGCGACCCCAACCTCGACGAGAGCTTCTGGACGAGCCTGCTGGCTCACAACGGTGGCGCGAACTACACCTTCGCGGACGGGCACGCGAAGTGGATGCGCCCCGACCAAACCTATATGCCTCGCCGCTGTCAGGGTAATACACCCATCGGCAGCATGTGGCAATGGGGCGAGGTGACCTTAGGACGCTGTGAGGCAAACACTTGCTCTGCTGCGATGCGTCAGGCAGTTCGAGACTTCTGTCGCTGAACTTTTCGCAGCGTCGGCGGGACGCCGACGCTATGGTAGCTCGGACATTCCTGTCCGTGCCAGTGCTTGGAATGGCAGATTAGGCGCATCAGTCGCTCACCCTGCGCTTCAGCAGGAAAAGCGAGCGCGCTCTCGTATATGCCGATAGCCCGATGAAACTGGTCGTTGCAGTGATTCACAACCGAGACAAGGGGCGCGTGGTGGACGCCTTGCTGGAGAGCCAGTTCAAGTTCACGCAAATCGCCTCGACAGGCGGTTTTCTGCGCGAGGGCAACACAACGCTGCTCATCGGCATTGAGGACGCGCAGCTTGAGGAGCTTATGCGCTTGCTGGAGCGCAACTGTCGCACCCGCGAGCAGTATGTGAACCCGATGCCTCCCGACGCCGCGCCCATCGGCGCGTTTCTGCCTACCCCGATTGCCGTCGAAGTGGGCGGCGCGGTAGTGTTCGTGCTGCCCGTAGAGCGGTTCGAGCGGTTCTAAACAAGCAGGTACAATAGTGTGGTGGGGAGGCATATGCAGATTAGTAATGGCAAGACGGCAGTGAGCGCTCAGGTGGAGCGACTCACGCGCGAGGCGATGGGACTGTACGAGCAGGGGCGCCTGGAGGAGGCACTACTGGCGTGTGAAGGCGCGCTGGCATTGGATGACCAGTACGCGCCTGCGCTGTCGTTGAAAGGACTCATCCACGAACGGCGCGGGCAAATCGGCGAGGCGATTGCCGCCTACGAGCGCGTGCAAGCAGTCAACCCGCTAAGTGTGGCGGAGCGGGCACGGTTAGAGGCGTTGCGCCGTCAGAGTCGCGCAGTGGTGCGTCCCGCTGTGGCACGCCCGCTATGGCTGGAGACGCTGCCCGCTGCATTCGCGTTCCTCACTGCGGGGCTGACCTTGCTGGTGGGGTTCGCGCTGCTTTTGCGCTGGAGTGCGCCTGCGGTTGAGCCGTCGCAGGCGGCAACATCACAGCAACCGACAACCGCGCCACACGCCGCCACGCCCTCATCCACTGTTCCGCCGCCCCCTCACACCGAGTCGCCCTCGCCGAGCGTGCCCCCCACGACGCCCCCCCTGACTCTGGATCCGTCGCGCATGGCGCTCGCGCCCGCCGAGCCACCACCTGCACCCCGCGGCAGCATCCCCACCTTGCCCGCCACGCCGCAGAACCCTAACACTCACCCTAAGCCGAAGTCTGACCCCTCCCGCGCCACGCAAAAACCGACTGGTGAGAGCGAAGTGATGCCCGATGTCAAGGTCGAGGAGACCCAACGCGGAGTTTATGAGATTCGCGTGCAGCGCGTGGAGGAACGGCGTGCGAGCGACCGCCCCGCCGTGCCCCCCTCCAGCGACCTTCTGGCACAGGCGCAAGACCATCAACGCGCTGGCAACTACCAGGAGGCAATCCAAGCCTATTTGCAGGCACTGCCGAGCGCGCCGAACCCTGCTGCAGTGCATCAGCAAATCGCCATCTGCTATTTGCGCTTGGGCGATAAGGCGAATGCTCGCGTCCACTTCCAGCAAGCGATTGCCGAGTATGAGCGTCAAATTCAAGCAGGGCGCGATGTTGAAACGGCGCGTCAAGGTATCGTCGCGTGCCAGAACGGGTTAGCCCTATGCAACGAGTGAGCCGACTCAGACTTTGGCTGATGCTAACACTTGTTTGGGCGTGGACGCACGCCGATGCGCAGCCCAAGCTGCTTATCTTCTACGACCGCGCGCCGAAGACTCAGCACAACAATCAACCGTATGACCCCAACATCGACCTCAAGCCGCACTTGACGCCCTTTCTGGAAGAGCTGCGCAAGGTGCAAGTGGAGTGGTATCGCCCCGACCATCCGATTGCTCAGCAGTTTGCGCAGCGGCGCGACTTGCGCCCAGAGCAGCTGGTTGAGCCAAGCCCCGCGTTGCGCGCGCAACTGGCGCGTGCGTGGGGCGCAACCTATGTGATGACGGTGCGCTGCACGCGAACGCCCGAAAAGCCCGAATACGAGTATCGGCTTGCTGTGTGGGAGCTGGGCAAGCGTGCGCCCGTCTGGGAAACCGAAGGGTTTCAGCAGCTGACGGTGCGTTCGGGGCAGCCGAGCGAGATTGCTGCGTTGCAGTCGCTGGGGCGCACGCTGGCAGTACGCCTCGACACAGAGTTGTGGGAGTCGCTGCCGCGCGTGGCGGCGCCGATTCGTGCGCCTGCGCCTGCCTCAACACCTCGCGATGACGCACCACCCGCCGACCCCAAGCAGCTGGCTGAGCAGTTGCTGCGTGCGGGGAGGTATCAGGAAGCGTTGTTGCCCTTGCGTGCGCTGGTCAACGCCGAGCCGAATAACCCCGATTGGCGGATGCAGCTCATTCGCCTCTACCGCAGGCTGAACCTGCCGACGCAGGCGAAGCAGGAACTGGAGCGCGCCGCGCAACTGCACCCGCACGATGAGCGACTCGCGCTGGAGTGGGCGTCGCTGCTCCGTGCCGAAGGCAACTTGGCAGGGGCAATCGCACGCCTGCAGGACGCACTCGGTGCGCAACCGCGCTCGACGGCGGTGCGTTTCGCGTTGTTCGACCTGCTACTGGAAGGGGGCGATGTGAGCGCCGCAGAGCGCGTGCTGCAGCCAATCGCAGAGCAAGAAAACGCGGAGGTGGAGTACCGTCGCTATCTGTTGCACGGGGCGACGCGCCAGCTGGAGAACCTGCCCCCTGTGAACGCAACGCTCACCGAAGAGCGCGCCGCTTTGTGGCTGCAGATTGGCAGCGGATTGCTCGCAGACCTCGCCAGTGAACTGCTCGACCTGCGCCGTCTTGCAGCAAGCCCCAGCCCGAACTGGGCAGAGCTGCGCCCACGCAGTGAGCGTGCCATTCTGACCGCACTGAATATCGGGCAGTGGCTAAACTGCGTGGAGCCGACCGAGCCGACGCGCAAGCTGGTGGCGCACACTCGGTTTGCCAGCCAGATGCTTGCCCAAGCGGCACAGCATATGGCACGCTATGTGCTGTCGCGTAAAACGGAGGAAGAAGAGCGCGCAAGCCTGCTGCGTATCGAGGCGATGCGCGAGTTGGAAGCTGCTAAGAGCGCGCTACCGCAACTACAGCCATGACAGAGGGGGCTTTGCTGGGAGTCGGATGCGTCGTGGCTTTGGTCGGGGGCTTCGTGATCACGCCTATGAGCCGTCGCTGGAAACTCTGCCCCTGCGCAGCGTGCCCTGCACTGGAGGTGGGGCAGCGCGTGGAACTTAGCGTGGCTGGCGTGCGCTATGCCACCCTGCTAAGCGGCACAGAGGGCGAGACCCTGCTGCTTGTGCCGCCGTTGCGACGCGGACTGCCTGTGTCGTTCGAGGCAGGCACATCTGCCCAGATTCGACTAACTACCCCCGCTGGCGTTTATGAGGCAACCGTTCAGTTTACAGGGCGTCAAGTGCAACCTACGCCGCTGCTGCATGCGCGCCTTGTTCGCCGATGGAGCCATCTGCAGCGGCGTCGGCACGAGCGTATTCCCCTGCCCGACGAAGTGAATGTGTCGATTCGGATAGCAGGCGAGCCGTGGGTTGGCTGGGCGCGCGATGTGAGTGTGGGCGGAATACGCCTGATTGCCCCTGCGCCCGCGCCACTGAATGCACAGGTGATGCTGGAGCTGCCCCGCGCACTGCGCGGCATTATGGAGACCGAACGCAGCGAACGCGTTGCCCGCGTCGTTGCTTGCGAACGCGCGCCCACACGCTACGGTTATGCCTATCAGCTGCGCCTCGCTTTTACCGATGTCTGAACGCCCCGATGTCTCCGTGATTATCGTCAGCTACAACACGCGCGAGCTGCTGCGCGAGTGTCTGGAGTCGCTGCTTCGCCCTCACCTCTCTGCCCCTCCTTCGCTTGCGTTGCGGGCGAAGGGGGTAGGTAGCGAGGGCGAATGCGCACAACCCTCATCCCCTGTCCCCCTCTCCCACTGCGTGGGAGAGGGGGAACCTGCCTCCCCCTCGCTTGCGTTACAGGCAAGGGGAACGGGGGGCGAGGGCAACCTCGAAATCATCGTCGTGGACAACGCCTCTGCCGACGGCAGCGCCCAGATGGTTGCCGAGTGCTTCCCCGAGGTCAAGTTAATCGCGAACCCCAATAATCGGGGCTTTGGCGCGGCGTGTAATCAGGGCTTGCAGATCGCACAGGGGCGCTATGCGCTCATTCTGAATGCCGATATTCGAGCGGAGGCAGACGCCGTGCAGCGCCTCGTGGGATTCATGGACGCCCATCCCGACGCCGCAGCGTGCGGAGGGCAACTGCGGTATCCCGATGGGCGCATCCAGCCTTCCTGCGCGCGCGAGCTAACGCTCTGGTGGGTCTTCTGCGAGCAGAGCCTGCTGGCAAAACTCTTCCCGCGCACGCGCCTCTTCGGGGGCTACTGGCGCACTTACTGGGACTTCAGCCGCACTATCGAGACCGAGCAGGTGATGGGCGCGTGCTTGATGCTGCGCCGCCCGTTTCCCCTCTTTGACGAAGCTTACTTTCTCTATTGCGAGGATACCGACCTATGCTACCGTATTCGTCAGGCAGGGGGCAAGATTTACTATGTGCATGATGCGGTGTTTATACATCATCTGGGCGCAAGCGGCGAGCCACAACGCGCCGAGATGGTGATTTACTACAATCGGGGCAAGGAGCGCTACTTCCGCAAGTTTCACGGCGCAGGGCAGGCGCGAATCTGCAGGCTGCTGAACAAGATGGGCGCGCTGCTGCGCGTGCTGGTTGGGATAGGGGGCGTGGCGCTCACGCTGGGGCGCAATCAGCACGCGCGACGGTACGCAGCTACCTTTGCACGGGTCTTGCTGCAATCATAGACTCAAGTAAGTTGACTCCGCAAAGAACAGGACTAAAGTCCCTACCCCATCCGCGACCACTTAGGCTATAATTAGGCAGAGCAAAGGAGGTGTAATCGTATGCTCGTGCGCTTACTGTTGATTGGAGTGGCGAGTTGTTTGCTACCAGTGGCAGCAATTGCAGGCGCTGGCAACATCGATGTGTATGTCTACGACCTGAAGACGGGCGCCGAGGTGCGCAACTACACCGCGCGCCTTGTGGGCACAGGCGGTCTCAACCGTGAGGTGACCGTTGGCAACACCAACTATGTGCGCTTCAGTAATGTGCCCACGGACCAGCTCTACACCCTGACCGTGTCCCGCAGCGGCTATCACAGCCGCTCGATCTTTCGGATAGTCGTCTCACACAACAACACGCGCAGTTTCAATCTGAGCTTGACGCCGACCACGGGTGTGACAACCTTCACCATCAGTGGGCGCGTGGTAGACGCCGTTACGAACCAACCGCTGGCGAACGCCTATGTGGAGGGCTATCGCGAAGTGTCGGGTTCCAGCGCGCGCCGCATGTACGCGATTACCGACGCGCAGGGACGGTTCACGATTGAACACTGTATTCCCGGCGCATACTGGATTTTTGCGTCCCGCGTAGGGTACTACAACTCACCCTCGTTGTATATCTACGCGAACGCAGCCGTCGGCGACGTCGTGTTGCCCTGCGCACCGCACGGAGTTGCGCTCACAGACTGGCGTTTGGACCAGTTCTACGACGCTCTCAACGGTGTCAATTTGCGGTCGGGTGAGTTCCTGCTGCAAAGCGATGCCGGTTGGACTATCCGCGGCAACTTCTGGACCGGTATTGAGTTAGACCGTCTCCCCGCTTGGCAGACCTACAACATTACCGTGCGCTATGTGAATACCGATCGCGCGTATTATCCATCGACGCGCGTGGGGTTCCAGTTCACCGCGGGCATAGTGGATTATACCTACCACTACTTGGTGCCAAGCGATGTTCAGGTGGCAACGCTGTCAGGCGTTGTGCGGAACATGGTGGACGGCTCGCCCGTGCCGAACGCCCTCGTACTGGTACGCTACGGCAGCCGCCCGCTGCAGTCGATGTATACGGACAGTCAAGGACGCTATTCGTTCAGCAACCTACCGCGCGAGCTCAACGGGCTGGTGATAGAGGTTTCCAAGCCGGGTTGGATCACCTACTCGTGGGGCATTCCGCCGCTTACCGCCAGTAGCGAAAGCAATGACATCTTTATTCGTCCTCGCGGGACGCCCGGCGGCGGACTGGATCTGTATGTTTACGATGAAGCATCGAATACCCCCCTCAACAACTCGACCCTGCAGATAGCCCTGCCTACTGGGCAGAGCATGCGCATCGCGCTTGGTTCAGGCGACTACACTCGAATCAGCGGTCTGTATGTCTGGCAAGCATACGACCTGACGGTCACGCTTCCGGGCTATCGTGCGACGACTTACCTCAGCCAACTCGTGCCGTATGATACCTGGCGGAGCATACGGTTCGACATGCTGCGCGCCTCGCAGTCAGTGGGAAGCATTATGGGGACGGTGCGCGACCTGATAACGGGCAATCCTATCCCGAACGCGCTGGTCTCTGCCTACTCCAGTGTGCGTACTAACAGTCAGGGGCGGTATACCCTCAGCAATCAGCCGATCGGGACATACAACCTCACGGTAAGCGCGGCGGGCTACAACAGCCGCACCGTGCAGGTGCGCGTCTCCAGTGGCGACTCGACGATGGACTTTTTCCTTGTTCCTTCGGAGTATCTTGCAGGGCGCGTGTACGGCTATGTGCGTGACGCAACGACGAGCCTCGAAATCGCCAACAGCACGGTGGTCGCCGTTGCACCGAATGGCTTGACGCTCACCTTCAACACGGCGCCCGATTCGGGCTACTACAACTTCCCCGACTTGCCCTACGATCGCCCGTTTACCTTCGTCGGTTCGGCGGCGGGCTATAACTCGGCGCAGGTGAGCAACTTCTGGGTTCGACAAGGCGATACCCATCAGATCGATCTCTCACTGCAGCCGTCGTGGGGCGGATTGCGGATGGGACGCCGGTTGCAAGGGCGTGTGCTGCTGGACGGCTACCTGGGTGATGCTGAACAGGTGTGGTTGGCTGTGGAAGCCTACCAGCATGGGGCGCTGGTGTGGCGTCAGGATGTGCGCCTGAACGCCGACGGCTCCTACGAAGTGCACTGTCCGCTGAACGCAACTGCCGACCTGCGCCTGAAAGCCGATCGCTGGCTGAGCGTCTGGCTGCAAGGTGTAGACTTGGGCGCCACGACCGAGCTGCCCGCAGTGCGCTTCAGCCTCATCGGCGACACAAACGACGACAACCGCATCGATGACGCCGATCTGATGGAGATTCTGTTCCGCTTTGGGCAGAAAGAACCGAACGCGCCCGACCTCAACGGCGACGGCTATGTGGACGATGCCGACCTGATGCTTGTGCTGTTCCACTTCGGCGCAAGCGGACGCTGAAAAGGAGGTGAATCTCAATGCGAAGAGTGAGCGTGTGGCTTCTGGGCTTGATAGTAAGTGCGCCACTGTGGGCGCAAACGCCCCAAGGTACGCTGCGTGTGGAGGTTTACGACCTCGTGACAGGCAGCAGTCTCAACAACGCTACCGTGCGCGTGGTGAGCAACGATAATAGCATCGACCGCACTGCGAGCACGGGGAGCGGCAACGCCGTGTCGTTCAGCAACTTGCCTATTAACCTCACCTACACGATTACGGTCTCCCGCACGGACTACCGCACGCGCACGCTCGGAGGCATTGTTCTCCAGCGTGACACCACTAACTACTTCTATGCCTACCTCACCAGTACACTGGGGACTGTCGGGAGCGTTTCGGGTGTGGTGCGCAACGCGATGAACGGGCAGCCGCTGGCAAATGCGTATGTGGGAGCGACTTTGAACAACCGCACCGTATGGACCTACACCGACGCGAACGGACGCTACACCATTAGCGATTTGCCACGCGCGACCTACAGCATCACTGCCGATGCGCAGGGCTACCACTCCCAGCGCGTCACGGCAGCTGTAACGCCCAATCAGACCACGACGGCAGACCTTGTGCTGACGCCGCGGAGCGAACCTGTAGGCGACCTGTACGGCTATGTGTACGACATTCTGACAGGCAGCAACGTCAACAACGCGACCGTCACGCTGATTAGTGACTTGGGCTGGAGCCTGACCGTCAATACGGGGGACGGCAACTCTTATCGCTGGGACAACTTGCCTGTACGCACGCGCTACCGACTGGCGGCTACTGCCGAGAACTACCGTAGCACCAGTCGCGTGGACATCGTGTTGTCTACAGCGTACGATACTCAGATCGATCTGTATCCAGCGTCGGTGCTGACGCCTGCAGGCAGCCTGAGTGGGCGTGTATATGACATCCGCACAGGCAGTCCGATTCCCAACGCCTTCGTGCAACTGTCGCGCAGCGGACGCCCCGTGAGCGTGTTTGCGGACGCAAACGGCGTGTTCCAGTTCAACGACCTTGCGCCCGCAACTTACACCTTCTACGCATGGCACCCTCTGTACCTCGACCAGACGCTCGACAATGTGCCTATTCAGCAAGGCGCGAACACCGCCGACATGTTGCTCACGCCCCACGGGGCGCCAGTAGGCGGCTTCCGATTCTATGGCTACAATTTCGCCACAGGCGGCAGCGTAAGCAACATGACCATCCGTATCACGGTTCCCACCGGGCGTTCGATGGTCACTTACAGCGGATCTGGGAGCAGCTCCGAGTTCGTTGGCAACTTGCCCGTGGGCGTTCCGTTGCGCATTGAGGCGTTCGCTCCCGACTTTCGCAGCCGTCGCTACGACAATCGCTATGTGCGCTTGAGGCAAACCGATGACTTCAATATTTGGTTTGTCTCCGAGGACATCAATGTAGGTCGGCTGCGTGGGCGTGTGACGGACTTGTTCACGGGCGCGGGCATCCCCAACGCCTATGTGTTCCTGTCGCAGGTGGGCACGGGGCGCTGGGCGATTACCTACACTGACGCCAGCGGCAACTTCGTCGCCGACGAACTGTTCCCAACCACCTATAATGTCGAGATAGGCGCGCCGGGTTATTATGCCTCTACCGCGTTTAACATCCCCGTTGCTATCGGGGACAACCTGATGGAGTACGCCCTCACGCCGTACAACTACCCGTCGGGACGACTCTACGGCGATGTGGTGAACGCTGCGAACAATCAGGGTATCAGCAACTCAGTGGTGCTGCTGATTAGCAGCACGGGCACCACGCGCCTGACCTACACAGGCAGCGGCAGCCAGTACAACTTCTACAATCTGCCGTATGACCAGCGCTACACAGTGATTGGGCGCGCGGCGGGCTTCCAGCCTGGGCAGGTGAGCAATATCGAAGTGCCCGCCTTCGACGAGGTGTATGTGCGCATCCCGTTGAACGCAGGTGGGGCAGGGCTGGTCGGTCGCCTCGCGCTGCAAGGCTTCACGGGCAACCCTGCAGGGCGCGTGCAGGCGCGCGTGCAAATCCGCGATCGCAGCACGAACCAGGTTGTGCGCGACGCCACTGTGACCTTAGGCGATTCGGGCGCGTTCACCGTGCCGAATGTGCCCAGTGGCACTTTCAAGGTCTGGATTAAAGCGCGCGGCTGGCTTGCCACCCTGACCGATGGCATCACCATCCCGAACCTGCTCCCGATCGCCTTCCAGTCAGGCGCCCACGGCGATGTCAACGGCGATAATGTGATCAACGACGCTGACCTGCTGGAAGTACTGCTCAACTTTGGGCAGAGCGGCGCGAACCTCAACCCCGATGTGAACTACGACGGCGTGGTGAACGATAGCGACCTGCTCGTCATCCTGCTCAACTTCGGGCAGCGAGGCGATTCGTAGAGTCTGACCTTCCTCCCCCGTTTCTTGGGGGAGGAGGGTTTGGACAGCGGCTCTACCTCGACTCGCTTGAGGTGCTATTGATGGGTATTTCGGGCAGAGCGGATCGGGTGCGTGTGGAGCTATCCACAACGATAGCTATCTCGACAGTTTGACCGAGTTCAAGTTCTGCCGAGTAAACCGAACCCATGTGGTTTTCGAAGCGTATGCCGTATACCAGTGAGATTCCCAAGGTACCAATATCCTGTCCGTCATCGACGCACCTGACACGAATGATGTAGCGTCCTGGTCGCAAGTTAGACAGCGCGACATCGTAGAATCGTGTTTGCTCACTCACAGTGCGAGTCGTTGCAGTATAAAGCAACCTACCGTCTGAAGCACGCAAAATAGACACTTCAAAGGCATCGTCGGGATCTGGTCCGTTGTCGCCAATCCTAATCTGAGCATCCGTTAATTGCCCTTGGATACACGGCAACGGATCGACATTACCCCACTTGCCTTGATTGCCGTTGTTTCTGTCGTCGACGCGCAGAATGCCGTTGGGGGCATACTCGAAGTGGAGATGAATACCTACTCCTGGACCACCTGTGTTGCCGACTTTTCCAATCGCTTGTCCAGCGGAGACGGGGTCGCCTACTCTGAGGTTCGGTCTCTCGCTCAGATGCGCATAGAGGCTTTTGGAGCCGTCACGATGTTTGATAATGATATAATGTCCAAATCCGGCCCCTGCGCTTGTAGGACCCTCGAATGCTACTTTTTCTACAGTACCGTCTGCCACAGCTAACACTGGTGTGTTCAGAGGGTATGCCAAGTCTAGCCCGTAGTGAACACGGTCTTTTCCGCTGCGCCCTTTCCCACACGGGTTGTAGTACCCGTTGGGGGGATTCTCGAAGCAAGGTCTGCAGGGTCTACTGGTTTGTTAGTACCCATCTCACCGATAGGTGAGCCGATTGGATCGGCTCCGCATCCCGTACGAGGCACACAAGTGTATGTATGCGTGTCATTTCGGGTAGATACACCGTCTACAATACGCTCGCCCGGCGTGCAGGCAACCCGAAGCACAAGTTCGTAAGCCCCACTTGTTGTCGTGCGAGCAGAAAACATCCATGCAGGCGCGTATATCCTTAGGCGGCGTGCGTTCGGATCCCACTCGCAGTTGACAGGGCGCATACGGACCATCGTAGCATCGTTCCCGTAAACGGGTTCCTCAACCATAGCGAATGCTTGTAGGTCGAAGTCCGCTGGCGGTGTGTAGGAATCAGGGATAAGTAAGTCAACAGCAATGTCAGCGTCAATTTGCTCGGCAGGAGGTGTTTTACCAACTCGTAGGCGCACCTCATAGTCCAGAGGCATTGAGGCATCGTACAGTGTGGTCTCCTCTAAGAATTTCGTCTCTGGCATACGTGAGGTGTCCGTGTAAAGAGTCACTACACGCGGCTCGGGAAAAGTATTCGGGGGAAAGGTGACTTCTGCAATATTTGCAAGCTTCACTCTACCCCCACCCACGGGCAGAGTGATTGTGACGCGTTGCGAGGAAAGAATGTCGCTGTCATCGCTTGGGGGAAGTGGCTTAGTACTGCTGCCACAACCGACTATCCCAAAGCACACGCACACTCCGAGCGCTCCAAATGCTAATGGTGTCTTAACTTGTCGCATGGCTTCTCCTCCATCATCTGCTTGATGGTTAGTAATAGCCTACGGGGGCAGGTTATGTGACAACTTTTTGAGGGAGCGGCTTGCCAAGAGACCACTTAAGATGGAAACTTACCTCCTATCAGACCTTTTTAAGGTGTCCCGCATCACTGCCACAGGCGCAGGACAACCTGTCCACCGCTCGAACGCAAGCGCACCTTGATGCACCAGCATTCCGATCCCGTCAATAGTCTTCAGCCCGTGCTGCTGTGCCTCAACAAGCAAACGAGTCTGCACAGGACGGTACACCAAGTCGCAAACCCATGCATCATTTGGGATGAGGTTCCAGTCCACAGGTGGCATGCTCTCCGTGTCGGGCGTCATGCCGAGCGCTGTGCAGTTCACAATCCCGTCCACATCTGCCCAGATGCGTCGCAACGCCTCGTGCGTCATCTCGATGGCTTGCGCGTGAAACGCCTTTGCCAGCAGTTCGGCACGGTCGTGCGTGCGGTTCGCAATCAGGAGCGTGCAGGCTTGCTGGCTGAGCGCGTAGGCGACGGCACGCGCTGCGCCGCCTGCGCCCAAGATGAGTACGGTCTGCCCCGCTGGCTCTACTCCCGCCTCGCGCAGCGCACGGAGAAAGCCCTCCGCGTCTGTGTTATCGCCCACGAGATGCGCGCCGTCCCAAAACAGTGTGTTGACTGCGCCGACTCGCTGCGCCGCTTCCGTGAGACCATCTACGAGCGGGATTACGGCTTGCTTGTGCGGAATGGTCAGGTTCAGCCCGCGGATGCCCAACCCGCGCATTCCTGCGATAGCCTGCGGCAGTGCGTCGGGTGGAACCTCGAACGCCAGATAGACCCAGTTCAGCCCCACTTTGCGCAACGCCGCGTTGTGCATAGCGGGCGAGAGCGAGTGGCGCACAGGGTAGCCCAGCACGCCCACAAGTTGGGTGTGCGCGTCTATGTAGACACTTCTCATCCTACACTCAGGTGGCTTGGGCACGCTTGCCCAAGCGTGTTCGTGGCTTGGGCGTCTCGCCCAAGCACACAGTGGCTTGGACAGTCCTGTCCAAGCACAGCACGGACACAACCGTCCGTGCCACGAGTGTAGCGTCGGCGTCTCGCCCAAGTCACGCTACTCCTTGCCCAAGCTCATTCGTGCGCGAACGGTCTCGCCGATGGATTCGATTGGATGTGCCGCATCCGCTTGTTCCAAGGCGCGAAACACGGGTCGCCCTGCAAGGTTCTCCAGAATCCACTCGCGAGCAAACTGACCTGACCGAATCTCGTGCAAGATGTCGCGCAGCGTCTGGCGCACATGGGTGTCGACGATTCGTCTGCCGCGCGTCATCGCGCCATACTGCGCCGTATCGGAGATGGCGAACTGCATCCCGCGAATGCCGCTCTCGTAAATCAGGTCGGTAATCAGCTTCAGCTCGTGCAGACACTCGAAGTAGGCGACTTCGGGCGCGTAGCCCGCCTCGACGAGGGTCTCGAAGGCAGCGCGGATAAGCGCGGGCACGCCGCCGCACAGCACCGCCTGCTCACCGAAAAGGTCTGCTTCGCACTCTTCCTGGAAGGTCGTCTCATACACGCCTGCACGGGTTCCCCCCAACGCGCGAGCATAGGCGAGGGCGAGTGCTTTCGCCTCGCCCGTGTAGTCCTGATGCACGGCAATCAGGCACGGCGCGCCGTGCCCTTGCAGATAGAGGCGGCGCAGTTGCGGTCCGACGGCTTTCGGTGCAACCATAAACACATCGATATCGTTAGGGGGTGTGATTTGTCCGAAGTGGATGTTGAATCCGTGCGCGAAGCCGAGCGCGTGGGCAGGGCGCAGGGCAGGGGCAATCTGCTCCGCGTAGAGGCGCGGCTGCTGCTCGTCGTTGACCAGCAGCATCAATACTTCAGCGCGTTGCACTGCGTCGGCGATGGGGCAGACCTCGAAGCCGTCGGCGTGCGCACGCTCCCACGACAGCCCCTGCCGCGCCCCCACAATCACGCGAATCCCGCTATCGCGCAGATTGTGCGCCTGCGCACGCCCTTGTGAACCGTAGCCCAGGATTGCGACTGTGCGGGTCTGCAACGGCGTCAGGGGCGCGTCGGCGTCTGTATACACTTGCGCCATGTTAGCTTTCCTCCTTCGGTGGTGGTTCCGACCCGGGGTTCGTTCCTGGGCGGGGTGGCGAAGGCTCTGCCTGTGCCTCTTTCTGAATGCGCACGCGCACGGTGACCTCGCGCACGCCAAGCACCTGCACGCCCGCAGGCGTTCTCAGGGGCACGCGCAGCTCCGCATCGCGGGTCTTGTCGCGTAGTGAGATGGGCGCTGTCTCTATCACATTAATTTGTGCCAACCGCGCGGGGCTGCCGCGCAGCTGCACCGACACAGGCTCCACTGAGAACCAGATCACACGGTAAGGGAATGGGGGGAGGGCGTCCAAGCGCGGGCTTACGGGCACGGTCTTGGAGGTCGGCTGCGGGATAAGGCGCACCTTGAGGCGCACTTCGGACGGCGTCAGCTGCACATTCAGCACGGGATTGCCCCTGTCATCGAGCGGGGTCGGAGCGGTCTCAATCTCGAGGTCGCCTTGCAGCCCTGTCAGGTCGAAGTTAATCTGCACGCTGCGCACGCGCCGCACTTGGGACGCTGCGCCGCTGAGGCGCACGCTGCTTGGCTCAGGCACGGCTTCTGCTAACACCTCCTGCAGTTCGGGGATGCCCGTGAGGCTGACTCGGATGGGGAAGTAGCGGCTCAGGCGCGGCTCCACCATCACACGCGCGAAGGGGCGTTCGGGTTCTACCGCGAGCCGTTCGCGCCACTCAGCGGGGTAGTCGAGGCGCACAGGCAGGCGGTTCTCGCCTGGCTTAGCGTAGCGCAGGTCAACAGAGGCGCGGATTTGCTCGGCGCGTGTTTGCTCCACCAGCTCCTTGACGCCGCGCACCGCAACGCGCACTCGCGCGCCCGTCTCCAAGCGTATCTCGTAGTTCGGGGGCACGCTCAGCAGCTCGATGGGCACCTCGTAGGTGCGCTCAATAATCGGGTGCAGTTGCGACTGCACATACAGCGCCAGCAAGATTGCCGTTGCCAACGCGCCGATTTTCTCCAGCAGGTTCTCCCGCCATTTCATCCGATTCTGAAGTGTACCTTGTTAGCCTTTCCATGCGCCGCGAGCGACAGCAGGCACGAAAGTTTCCAGCTCAGCGCAAGGCAGGGGAACCGTTGCGCCGCGTTCCGCACTCAGATACGCTGCCATCAGCAGTTCGGTAATCCGTGCGCCATATTCCAGGTCGCAGAACGGAGTGTCGCCTTTGAGGAAGCAGTCGGTGAAGTAGCGGTTCTCGGCGATGTAGCCGTAGGCGTGCGCCTCGTCGGCAAGGTAGGGCATCAAGCCCTGCTCGGCGTTCTGTTTCTCCACGAGGTCTTCGCCCGCCTCGCCCTCAATCGCGCGACTGAAGAAGATTTCGCCCTCGCCCCGCAAAGTGTTGATTGCCAGCATGTACTCAGGTCCCAGCACCTCGAAGGTGAGGCGCAGCCCTGGTCCGACGAAGCACCACGAGGTGCTGGCTTCCACGATGGCTTTGTTGCCTGACGGCATCTTGAACTCGATGCGGGCAGTGGCGTAGTCTTCGGCAGGCGCGTTCAGGTAG
>JANXCK010000021.1 GCA_025060055.1 Fimbriimonadales bacterium
CCCTAACTTCTTGCATAGGGACGCGACCATCGCAGCGTTGGAGGCGGGCAAGCACGTGCATTGCGAGAAGCCGTTGGCACGCAACGCGCACGAGGCGCGTGAGATGGTGCAGACCGCGCGGCGCGTGGGCAAACTACTCCACGTCTCGTTGCAGTGGCGATTCTCCGGTGTGGCGCAGTTTCTACACAAGTACATTGTAGAGGAAGGCAACCTGGGCGAAATCTATTATGCGCGTGCCCATGCGCTCCGACGACGCGGCATTCCCGGCTGGGGCGTGTTCATCGATAAAGAAAAACAAGGCGGCGGACCGCTGATCGATATCGGCGTGCATATCTTGGACACCACACTCTGGCTGATGGGCTATCCTAAGCCTGTTGCAGCGTTCGGCGCGACCTATGTCAAGTTCGGCAATCGCCCCGATGTGGTCGGCTTGATGGGGCAGTGGGATTATACGCGGTTCACTGTGGAGGACTTCGCCGTGGGGCTAATCCGCCTCGAAAACGGCGCAACGATTACGCTGGAGTCGAGCTTCTGCGCCAATATTGAGCGCGACGAGTTCAACACGCTCCTGCTGGGCGACAAGGGCGGTGTGTTCGCTGACCCGATGAGCGACCGTCCCGTGCGCATCGCCACCGAGCAGAACCGCACGCTGTACAATATTGAGCCTGCGCACTTGCCCAATCTGAACTCTTACCAAGCGAATGTGGAGGCGTTCGTCGACGCCGTAATTCACGGCAAACCAGCGCCCATTCCGGGCGAACACGGGTTTTATCTCAACGCGATTATGGACGCGATTTACGAGTCATCCGAGACGGGGCGCGAAGTGCGCATCGATGTCTCTTTAGAGTAGGGGCGTTGCTAAGGTTCGTTCTGTGCGTGTGTTGTGAGATCGCTCTCAGCGTTTTGGGCGTTGGTGGTGATGGCGGGCTTCGCCGAGTTGGGCTATATCACGCTCAACATCTCGGCAATGCCCGTCTACCTGCGCGAGGTTATCGGCCTCGGTGAGGCGACCATTGCGGCGGTTGGCTCCGTTTTTCTGCTCACGGAGGCGGTCTTCCGTGCCCCGATGGGAATGCTCAGTGACCATCTCGGTCGGCGTCGGCTGATTGTGCTGGGACCATCGCTTTCGGTGTTCAGCTCGCTTGCCACGCTGCTTGCCACGCACCCCTTGCAGTTTATCCTTCTGCGGGCAGTGGATGGTCTTGGCGCGGCGATGCTGTGGCCCGCAGTGTACGCGGCGATAGGCGACACCGTGCCAACCAATAAGCGTGCTTGGGCGATGAGCTTTTTGAATATGACCTACATGTCGGGCATTGCGTTGGGTCCGCTGGCGGGCGGCTTGGCGAATGACCTAACAGGCACGAAGCAAGCGTCGTTCTACCTAACGGCGTGCCTGTTTGCGCTGGCAACCCTGATCGCGTGGCGGTTCTACCCTAAGGACGGACGCCGTAGCGACGGCGACCCGAACGCTCGTGCCGAGCCGATTACGCTGCGCGCCCTGCTGAGCGCACTGCGCAGTGCGCCCGGACACATGGCGCTGGCATTCGTGGTGTTTTTCGGGATTGGATTGGTTATGCTGCTGGTGAAGCTTTACGCGATGGACGAGTTCGGCGTGAGCGAGACGCTGTTCGGGGTGGGATTGGTCGTGCCCGCGCTGGCGATTGCGGCGCTGAGCGTGCCACTGGGACGCTTAGCCGACCGACTGGGGCGCACGCGCAGTATCCGCTGGGGGCTGACACTGGCAGCGTTGGTGGTGTGGAGTGTGGTTGCGCCGTCGAAGCCGTTGCTGGGGTGGGTTGTGGTGGCAGCGGGTTTGGGCGCGGTGTGCTTCGTGCTGACCTTCGCGGCGTGGATGGCAGAGTTGAGCGAGATTGACCCCGCGCGGCGCGGCGTGATGCTGGGCGCAGCAGGCACGGCGCAGGGCGTCGGCAGCATTCTCGGCGCGCTGCTGGGCGGGTTTCTGTACGAGCATGTGCCGATTACCGTCGGCGAGGTCAGTATCCCTGCGCACCGCACCCCCTTTCTTGGCTGTGCCCTGATGTTGTCGCTGGGCGCTGCATTGAGCTGGATTGTCCTCAAAAGGGATGCCCGCGCTCAAGTGCCGCCATCGGCGCTGTAATAAGTGCCTCAAATATGAAATCGTCTTGTTTCGGGCGCGTCGGGGACGCGCCCCTACAGAGCGTTTCGGGTAGGGGTGGGTTCCGAACCCGCCTCGCAGAAAAGGGACGATTTGACCTTTGAGGGATTTACCAATCGGGGTTTTCAAATGCTTCATTTGCCCTCACTCCCTCGCCCCCTCTCCCACCGCGTGGGAGGGGGAACTCGGCTCCCCTCTCCCGCGTCGCGGGAGAGGGGTTGGGGGTGAGGGCATTCCGAAGTCTTCGCGCTTATACCAATCGCCGTTTCAAATATTGCTATATTCTGGTACGGCTGAAGCCGTTCCTGTGCAAACGAAGCCCGCCTACGCGGGCTATGTAGCCGACGCAGGTCGGCTTCGTCTGCATAGGAACGGCTTTAGCCGTCCATGACATTGCGTCATTTGAAACGCCGATTGGTATTAGTCTCATCCTGAAGCTGCCTGAAGAGAGTACTACGCTCCCGAACGCAGATGAGCGAATGCGTCTGGTAAGTGGAACATCACTCGTGATGAGCACGGCACTGCTGCAGGTGCAGCTGAAAGAGATCCACCACCGCAGAAACGGGCTTCATCTGGTGGTGCAGGTAGAGGTGTGAGTGGTTCTACCTGCTTGCCTACCGATCAATCTCGCCCAACACGATGTCGATGCTGCCAATCAGCGCGACCATGTCG
>JANXCK010000140.1 GCA_025060055.1 Fimbriimonadales bacterium
GTAGAGAATCTGGCGCATCCGCTTTTGGCGAATGCCTTCAGTCAGCGGATAAATCGGCACGATACGGTTCACGCTCAGCAGGCTGTCGGGGTCAGCGCCGTCGGGCAGGTCTTCCCATTCGGGGGTCTCCATCTGCAAGCCAAACGGGTTCTCCTTGACCACGCCGTAGACCACAATCCGTGTGTTGCGCAGACGATTGAGCGTATCTTTCATGTATGGCTGGTTGTACCACACTAACTCCAGCACGCCTGAACCGTCATCGAGGTAGGCTTTGGTGAGAGTCATGTTCTGGCGCACGCGGAGGTTCTCGACGGTCACGAGCGTGCCTGCGACCGTCACTGCCTCGCCAGGGCGGGCGTGAGCGATTTTGCGGAAATGGCGTCGGTCTTCGTAGCGGCGGGGCAAGTGGAACAGCAGGTCGCCCAGCGTGTAGATGTTGAGCTTGCTCAGCACCTGCGCCAGCTTCGGACCGACGCCCTTGAGGTACTGCACCTCCGTTTCCAGCGTGTAGCCGCGCGTCGTGGACATGGTATACAGGAGTATACCTGAATAGGTGAGCAGGTATAATCGGAGCGTCGTGCAGCACGAGATGGAGCAGAGCCTCGCCCAGACTTATCAGCGACTGACCTATGCCAGCGCCCTGTTGATGGCGCTTGGCTGGGCGTGGCATCTGCTGCGTGGCGACGAGACGAACTGGCTAATTAACGCGGGCGTGGGATTGCTGCTGCTCACGCCGCTGCTGGGGTTGGCGCACTTGGCGTGGCTGGTGCGGGAGCGCGATCGGCGCGCCGCACGCTACAGCTGGGTCGCGCTCGTGCTGCTTGCACTGGCGGTGCTGACAGGATTGCTGATGCAGAGGGCGCGATGAGCCTTTCTGACGCTTTACGCAACGAACTGGAACGGATTTTGGGCGTGGACGGGGTCATCACTGACCCTGTGCAACTGCTTGCCTACGACTGCGATGCGTACACCATCGAAAAGTCGCTACCGACGGTGGTGGTTCTGCCCCAGACGACTGAGCAGGTGGTGGCGGTTGTGCGCCTCGCTCATCAGACAGGGCTGCCAATCACACCCCGTGGCGCGGGCACGGGGCTGTCTGGCGGCGCACTCGCCGTACAGGGCGGAATCGTCATCGCCTTCAGCCGCATGAATCGGATTTTGTGGGTCGACACGCAGAATCGTCGTCTGCGAGCGCAGGCGGGCGCAGTGAACTACCAGCTCAGCAAAGCCGTGCGCGAGGCAGGGCTACACTTCGCCCCCGACCCCTCCTCACAGGGGGCATGCACGATTGGCGGGAATGTCGCCGAGAACTCAGGCGGTCCCCACACGCTCAAGTACGGCGTCACCGTGAACCACATCACGGGGCTGCAGGTTGTGCTGCCCGATGGCGAGGTGGTGGAACTGGGCGGCAGCGAGGACGAGCCGTTCGGCTACGATTTGGTCGGGCTTATCACGGGCAGTGAGGGCACGCTCGCCCTCGTCACCGAAGTCACGGCACGCCTGACACCCAACCCACAGGCAACGCGCACCCTGCTTGCCGTGTTCGAGACGCTGGAAGACGCCAGCCAGACCGTATCCGCAATTATCGCCAGTGGGATTGTGCCCGCCGCGCTGGAACTGATGGACGCGCTCACACTGCAGGCGGTCGAGGCAGCGTTTGGCTACGGCTTCCCGCTGGACGCTGAAGCGGTGCTGCTGATTGAGTTAGACGGGCTGGAGGCGGAGCTGGACGGCGAGCAAGCGGATGTGCTATGCATCTGCCAGCGCAACCGCGCTCGCGAGGTGCGTCAAGCACGCACTCCGCAAGAACGCGCCCAACTGTGGGCAGCACGCAAAAAGGCGATAGGCGCTTTAGGCAGGCTCGCGCCCTCCTGCGTGACCCAAGACGGGGTCATCCCGCGCTCCAAGTTGCCTCAAGTGCTGCGCGAAGCAGCGCAAATCGCAGCGAAGTACCGTCTGCGGCTGGCAAATGTGTTCCACGCGGGCGATGGCAACCTGCATCCCGTGCTGCTGTTTGACGACTCCGACCCTGAGCAGGTGGCGCGTGTGGTGGAAGCGGGCGATGAGATCCTAACGCTGTGTCTGCAGGCAGGCGGCAGCCTAACAGGCGAACACGGCATCGGCGTGGAAAAGTGCGCTATGATGCACCAGATGTTCACAGCCCACGATTTGGAGACGATGAGACGCATCAAAGCGGTGTTCAATCCCCAAGACAAGCTCAACCCTGAGAAGATGTTCCCCGACACGCGCTACTGCTATGAGAGCAAGCGTGCGCTGCGACGCGGTGCAGCGCCCTTGCTCTGAGTGCTAAGAGACTGTTTAGGAATACAAGCATGCTCTCGTAGCGTCGGTGTCCCTGCCGACAGGCGTGGCTTAGGCGTCTCGCCTAAGCACACAGTGGCTTGGACAGTCTTGTCCAAGCAAGCATAGCGTCGGTGCGTGGCTTGGACAGTCTTGTCCAAGCAAGCGTAGCGTCGGCGTCCCCGCCGACGATAGCACAGACACGACTGTCCGTGCCACGCAGGGGCGTCGGCTCGACGCCAGCGCGACGGTGCGACGGCATTCTGCCGTCGTGAGCCGAGGGCGTGGACGCCATCGTACCATTGTGTTGCCGTTGGCGCGACGCCGACGCGACGAAAGCATGCCTACATTCTTAGACAGTCTCCGAGAGACTGCTTGAGGAATAGACGGCTGAAGCCGTTCCTGTGCAAACCAAGCCCGCCTGCGCGGGCTAAAGAGCCGACGCAGGTCGGCTTCGTCTGCACAGCAAACGGCTTGAGCCGTCGCGTCCCGAAGACAGTTTTCGAACACCCTTTCCACTCCTTGACATCGCTTGCGGCTATGAGGTAAATTGCTTGCCTGCGTACAGGCAGGTCGACTGCTATGGCAACCAAAAGCCGTTCCCGCACGACGAACCGCGCGCCAAGCGCTGCCACGCGCGCGAAGCCACGCGCTGCCGCATCGGGCAAGCCCGTAATCATCGTGGAGTCGCCCGCTAAGACGCGCACGCTCGCCAAAATTCTCGGCAACGCCTACACAATCGAGGCGTCGATGGGGCATGTGCGCGACTTGCCCAAGTCGCAATTAGGCGTGGATGTGAACAACGATTTCAAGCCCACCTACACGACACTGCCCGAACGCAAGGACACGCTCAAACGCCTGCGAGCCGCCACGCAGGGCGCGCCTGTGGTTTACCTTGCCACTGACCCCGACCGCGAGGGCGAGGCGATTGCGTGGCACATCCAGCAAGCCCTGAACCTGCAGAACGCGCAGCGGATTGAGTTCAACGAAATCACGGTGAACGCCGTGCAACGCGCCCTGCAGAATCCCCGCGCAGTTGACATGCATCGCGTGAACGCGCAGCAGGCACGGCGCGTGCTGGACAGGCTCGTGGGCTACGAGGTCAGCCCGCTGCTGTGGCGCAAGACGCGCGGCGGGCGCAAACCGCTCAGCGCAGGGCGCGTGCAGACCGTCGCCGTGCGGCTGATTGTGGAGCGCGAACGCGAAATCCGCGCCTTCGTACCCGAAGAGTACTGGAAAATCACCGCCACGCTGACTCCCAAGAAGGAGTATTTTCCGTTCGAGGCGGAGCTGCGGGGCAAGGGCGACGCCAAAATTGAACTCAAGACCGAAGCGGACGCGCAAGCGGTGCTGAACGACCTGCAAGGCGCCACCTACATCGTGGAGTCGGTGGAGAAGCGGCAGCGCAAGCGCACGCCCCCGCCCCCCTTCATCACCAGCACCCTCCAACAGGAAGCCTCGCGCAAGCTCGGCTACTCCGCCAAGCGCACGATGCAAATCGCGCAGCAACTGTACGAAGGCGTAGACTTGGGCAGCGAAGGCTCCGTCGGCTTGATTACCTACATGCGCACCGACTCGGTACGCCTGTCCAACGAGGCGTTGCAGATGGCGCGGGAGTTCATCCAGCAGCACTACACGCCCGACTACCTGCCCGACAAGCCGCGCCAGTATAAGACGCGCAGCCAAGCGCAGGACGCCCACGAAGCCATTCGCCCCACCGATGTGAACCGCACGCCCGAATCGGTGCGCCCGTACCTTACGCCCGAACAGTACCGCCTGTACGAACTCATCTGGAAACGGTTCGTGGCGAGCCAGATGGCGGAAGCGTTGCTGGAGGTCACCAGCGTCAACATCCGCGCCAAAGAGTATCTGTTTCGCGCGTCGGGCACGGTGGTGCTGTTCGACGGTTTCCTGAGCCTATACAAAGAGGGCAAGGACACGCAGGAGCGCGACGAGGAGGAGTTG
>JANXCK010000035.1 GCA_025060055.1 Fimbriimonadales bacterium
ATTCACGCCTGCAAACACCATCGGCAGCGTCACATTCTCCAACGCCGTCATCACGGGGATTAGGTTGAAGGTCTGAAAGATGTACCCAATGCGGTGGCAGCGTAAGTATGCCAACTCCTGCGGATCGAGCTGCGCCATGTCCACATCATCGATGAACACGGAGCCTGCGGTCGGCTTGTCCAGCCCGCCAATCATGTTGAACAGCGTGCTTTTGCCCGACCCTGAAGGTCCCATAATCGATAGGTACTCGCCACGGTAGATGTCCAGATTCACGCCGTCAAGTGCGCGCACGGTGAGCTTGCCCATCTGATACTCCTTAACCACATCGCGCACGCGCACAACGAACTCAGTCGCCACACCCTCACTGGCGGGCTGTTGTACCGTCATCTGTGTCTGCGCCATCACGCGGTGTAGATTCGCAAGGGTCAGAAAAATTCCTGCTCATCGCTTTGCTCGTGCTGATGCCGATTGGAGTCGAAGGCAGTTACTGTCGTCTCAAGACGCGCCCTGCGCGTGTTCCGGTGTACGCGCCGTCGTGGATTGCCCACCGCCCGTTCACCAAAAGGTGGACGACACCCTGTGCCAAGCGGTGCGGGTTCTCGAAGTCGGCGAGGTCTTGCACCTTCGCGAAGTCGAAGACCACGATGTCGGCATACGCGCCTGGGCGCAGCACGCCGCGATCGGTGAGTTTCAGGCGTGCAGCGGGCAAGCCTGTCATTTTGAAAATCGCCTCCTCCAGCGAGAGCAGCCCCTCCGCCCGCACATACTTTGCCAGCACGCGCGGGAAAGTGCCGTAACTGCGCGGATGGGGTCGCTCCGCAGCATACTTGCTTGGCTCAGTGCCCACCCCGTCGGAGCCTATCATCGTGCGCGGGTGCTTCAGGACGGCACGCAGGTCATCTTCCGCCATGTTGAACCACGCCACGCCTACATGCCCGCCCGCATCCAGCAGCAAATCCAGCACGAACGCTTCAGGCTCTTTGCCTGCAAGGCGTGCCGCATCGGCAATAGTCAGCCCCTGATAAGCGCGGTTGTGCGGCGTGCTTCCGATCACGGTGCTATGCCAGTCGGGTTGCATCGCTTGCATCGCGTGGATGAGCCGTTCGCGTTCGTGTGGGTCGCGCAGACGGCTCAGCAACACCTCAGGGTCGCCCTCCAGCGCCCAGCTGGGCAACGAGGCGACCGCCAGCGAGGTCTGATACGCAGTATAAGGGTACACATCGAGCGTGACATCCAGCCCTTGCGCGACGGCGTCGCTGACCATCTGCAGGGTTTGTTGCACTTTGCCCCAGTTGCGCCTGCCCTCAGCCTTGTGGTGCGCCAGCTGTAGGGGCAGCGCCGCCTGCTCAGCGATCTGCAACGCCTCCTGCACGCTCTCAATCAACTGGTCGCCCTCGCTGCGCAAGTGCGTGGCATAAAAGCCGCCATACTGCGCCGCCACCTTCGCCAGCTCGATAATCTCGCTGGTGTGCGCGAAACTGTTTGGCGGGTACTCCAAGCCTGTGGTGAAGGCGAACGCGCCCGCCTCGAAGCAGAGGGCAATCTCGTGGCGCATGGCGTCCAGCTCGGCAGAGGTGGGGGCGCGCTTTTCGTAGCCCATCACTTTCTTGCGAGCCGTGCCGTGCCCGCACTGCGGCACATAGTTCACGCCCAGCCCCAAATCGTCCAAGATGCGCAAATACTCGCGAAATGAACCCCACGTAATCTCTACGCCGTGCGGCTTGAGCCAGCGTTGCTCTTGCCGAAACAGCGGCGAGTCGTCGATTTGCCCCACAGCGAAGCCGCAGTTGCCCCCGACCTGCGTCGTGACACCCTGAAACAGCACACTCATCTGCTCTGGGTGATGATTCAGCGAGAAGTCGGCGTGCGTGTGGATATCGATAAAGCCGGGTGCAACACACAAGCCCCCGACATCGACTTCCATCCCCGCCTGCCAGCCTTCCAGCGCGCCGACGGCGACGATTTTGTCGTCAGTAATCGCCACATCGGCATGGAACCCTGCATTGCCCAACCCGTCGAACACAGTGCCGCCGCGCAGGAGGATATCGCAACGCTGCTGATTAGGCATACGAATAGAATACCTGCTTCGCTGACCGATTTTGGGCGCGTCGGGAACGCGTCCCTACACGGGGCGTTCTATGCCAATCGGGTTTTCAAATGCTTGATTGGCTCTCACCCCCTTGCCCCCTCTCCCACCGCGTGGGCGAGGGGGGAACTTGACCTGGTAAGGGTACATCACTTGAGTTCACCTCCTTTGCCAATCCCTAAAATTTCCCCCACATCCCACTCCAACGCCCCCAACAACCACCCTTGAAATACCAACCACCCCAAACGAAACACCCCCACACTCCGACGCGCCCGA
>JANXCK010000018.1 GCA_025060055.1 Fimbriimonadales bacterium
ACGGTGGGCAGGTAAAAAGGTGGCTCGGCTTTCGCGCCGATGAGTGCGCGTGCGCCCTGCTCAAGCGCTTCCTGCACCCACTGCTCGATGCGTTCCAAAGCGTGCGGATGAATCAGCGGCGAGAGCGAAGTCGATTCGTCCATCGGGTCGCCCCAGCGCAGCTGGCTCAGACGCTGGAGCAGGGCGTCCCGAAGCGGCTCTGCAATCTGCTGGTGCGCCCACACATGCTGAATCGAGGTGGCGGATTGTCCTGCCATCATAAAGCCGCAGCAGGCAATCACTTCGGCGACCTGTTCAGGGTCGGCGCTGGCGGTGGCGACCAGCGCACCGACTGTGTCCAGTTCCATCTCGATGCGCTTCGCGCCTGCTTGTACGGGCAGGTTCAGCCCGACCTCGCGGCTGCCCGTGAAGGTCAGCGTTTGGATAAGCGGATGCGCAGCCAAGGCGTGCCCCAGTTCTGCGCCTCTGCCCGTGAGAATGCTCAGCGCTTCGGGCGGCATGCCCGCGCGATAGAGCAGCAGCCCCAGACGCAGCACCGTGAGCGGGGCTTCTGTGGATGGCTTGAGAATAATCGCGTTGCCAGCGGCGATGGCGGGGGCGGTCTTCTGTGCAGCGTGTGCTAACGGGAGGTTGAACGCCAGAATCGACGCCACCACGCCCATCGGCTCGCGTGCCCAAAAGCCGAACCGCGACGCGCCGTCAGTAAACGACTCAGGCGGGAACTGCGTCGCGCGCGGGTGGTGGCACGCCTCCGCCGCCAGTTCGAACACCATCGCAGCGCGCTCGACTTCAACGCGCGATTCACCAATCAGTTTGCCCGTTTCCAGCGTAAGCAAGGTCGCCAGCGACTGACGCTCTTGCCGAATCAGCTCAGCAACATGCCTTAGGATTGCCGCACGTTGGCTGAGCGACAGTTCGCGCATCTTTTCGGCGCCGTGCCGCGCCAGCGCAACGGCTTGGTCAACATGCGCTGCGCTGCCCCGCGCCACGTGGTCGACAGGCTCGCGCGTGTAGGGGTTCAGCACCGCCAGCCAATCGTCTGCCCCAACCAGATGCCCGCCAATGAGCATCTTCTGCATACCCTAACCTCCTGCATAAGCAATCGCCTCGATTTCCACCTGTGCCCCTTTCGGCAGCGCGGCGACTTGAACCGTCGCACGCGCTGGATACGGCGGACGAAAGTAAGTTTCATAGACCGCATTCATCTCCGCAAACATTTTCAAATCAGTCATATAAATAGTGGTCTTGACCACGTTATCTAAGCATAGTCCGACAGCGGTCAGCACTGCCTGTAGGTTTTGGAGCGTTTGTCGGGTCTGTGTGGCGATTCCGCCAGCAACCAGCTCGCCCGTGTGGGGATCAACGGGGATTTGTCCCGAAATAAAAATCCAGTCGCCGACTTGGATTGCCTGCGAGTAAGGTCCTATCGGTGCGGGCGCGTCGTTGGAAAGGATTGCCCGTTTACTCATCGCCTCACCTCTCGCCAGAGAGTATACCTGCTATGCGGTCTTCTCTTCGGCGCGATTGTTGGGCTTGCGTTCTGTGCGCTGGCGTCGCATGCCAGAGAGGGTCATTCCCATCCGTTCCAGAATGCGCGGGCGCGCCTCGCCCGTGAGCAAATCGCTCAGCAGACGGCGCAGATGGTCGGCGTCCACATTCTGCGTCCATGCGCCGTCCACTGCAACTGTAATCTGCCCTGTCTCTTCCGAGACGATGACGGCAACGCAGTCGGAGTTTTCCGTGACGCCGATACCCGCGCGGTGACGGGTGTGCATCGTGCTGGGGATGTCGGGGTTCTGGCTGATTTCGGGGAAGTAGACCGCCGCCTCGACGATTTCGGCGCCGCGCAGAATCACCGCGCCGTCGTGCAACGGCGAGCCAGGGTAAAAGATCGTGCGCAGCAGGGGCGAGGTCACCTCCGCTTGCAGTTCGATCCCGTTGCCTTGTGCGATGCGGTCTTTGCGCTCCCACACAATCAGCGCCCCGATGCGGTCGCGCGCCATCTGTTGAACCGCGCTAACAACTTCGTTGATGGCTTGCTGCACTGGCTCCGTTCCAGAGCTGACGCCCAAGCTACTGCGCCAGAACTCCACACGCCCGATGGTCTCCAGCACGCGGCGCAACTCTGGGAAAAACAGGATGACCAACGCCACAGGTCCCAGTGTGGTCATCCGATCCAGCAGCCAGTGAATCGTTTCCAAGCCGAGCGCGTCGCTCAGGTAGAGCGCCAGGACGAACACCAGCAGCCCTATCAGCACCTGATACGCGCGCGTGCCCTTCGCCAGCAGCAATAGCCGATAGATCAAAAACGCCACCAGCAGCGTGTCGAGGACTAAAATCGCCCCGCGCGCTGCCACATGCTCCGCTATCCGTAGCCAGTCGCTCAACTTGTCGCCCCGCTCGACTATATTATGCACGATTTGGGGGGGGCAGACAGGTACAATTCACGCGGCATAACGCTGCGATGACAGGCGTCGAGCGCGGTTGGGATGGACGCGAGCCGATTTTCCGCGACACCCCCTTCGAAGAGAGCGAGTGGGCAGGACTGTACGCCGTGTTACGGCAAGTGAATCAGCCGAAAGCCGAGCTGATGCGCGTGCAGTATGAGGCGGTTCGGGTAGCGTATCAGCACTTTGTGCAGGCACGCGAGCAGGAACAGCTTGCTTACGCCGCGCGCCGCGAGGCAGACGAAGCGTATAATCGGATTGTCGACGAGCAGCGCCAGCACCTCATCGCGCAGATGGAGAGTGTGCGCTGCCGTTGGCAAGCGGAGATTGACCGCCTACGACGCGAGCTGGAAGCTGCCGATGTGGAAGCCTACCGCCGCGCGGCGCGAGCGGGGATGAACCTGCGGGGCGACCCGATGCTGGGCATCGGTTTAGACCTGCCCGACAGGAATGCCCCTGCAGCCTCCACGAACCCCTCTGCGCCCGACGCTTCAGCCAATCCCTCGCCGATGCCGAATGCTCCAACGGCGTCTGCGACTGCGCACGAGGCATCTGCTCGCGGCTTCGTGAGTGACACGCTCCGAACGCCTGCGGAACCGCCAGCGCCGCTCACAGAAGCAGAAGCGGCGCACGCTGCGCACCTGCCCACTGCCACCGCGCCACCGCTTCCGAACTGGCTGCAGTGGGCAGCGCTCGTTGTGATGGGCTTGGCGCTGGGGCAAGTGTTGCTCATGCTTGCAGGGCAGTCGCCCAGCGCGTGGCAGTCGCTTGCGTTCTGGATTGCCTCGCTGGCAGGCGTGGTGATGATGGTCGTTTGGTATCGCGCGGTGTGGGGCGCCAGCCGCGCCGTGAGCGAACTGTACTACCTATTCGACTGGCAGGCGGCGAAGGCAAAGCGCGCGGCATGGCTGGGCGGCACACTTATCGGGCTGCTGCTGGTGCTTCCGCTCGGACTGCTGCTGCTCACGCTGTTGCGCCTTCCAAGCACAACGGCGGACGCAGGGCTAATCGGGGCGTTCGTGGTGGGAGTGGGTATTTTACCGCTGCTGGGGCTGGCGCTTGTGAGTGGGTATGTGCAAGGGCGCGCTGCGGTGGTGCAAAACGCCGTTCAGAGCGCGGTCGTTGCTGCTCAACGCGCGGGTCATGCGTCGCCTGAACCGCGCTCTACCGCGCCAGCCACGCCCGCTGCCTCGGCACAAGACAGCCAGCGCCCCTCTAACGATGTGGATGCGTCCGCTGCTGCGCCCGACGGGGCTTCAACTTATACGCCGCGCAACGGCGACGCGCGTGAGCCAGCGTCTGCGCGCCCTGAGACCGCGCCCAGTCGTCAGCAACGCCTCGAAGAGGCGTTCGAGGCAATCGCCTACGCGCGAGGCATCTACGCAAACTTCAATCGCGCACGGGCGCTGATGCAAGAGGAACTGTTGCCTTACGAGCAGCTCCTGCGCGAGATGCAGCGCCGCCCGATTTACGACTACCTGCCCCCCGAAGCCGCGCAGCGACTGCATACGCTTTATGCGCAGTGGCGCGACGCCTACAACACTTTCCTGAACTATGTGGCTGAGGCAATGCGCGAATGCAAGGACGGCGAGCAAATCCAGCAGCGCATTCACGATTTTCAGCAGGCACTGCTGCGCTAAAGCGTCTGAACCGCGTGACGTATACCGTCTAAGATTACTGCGCCTGCGTTGGGACCGTTGAACGAGATGGTCGCCTCGTAGCCGCCTTTGAGGTACTCGTGGCGCGTGAGGATGTAGCCAATCCAGTCGTTGACCAGCGCGACGGGCGCGACGAAGCGGAAGCCCGCCGCATGCCCTATTTCGCGTGCCTGCAGCCCCAGCGAGCTGATTGGCTCGCCAGGGAAGCCCACCAGCAGCAGCTCGCCCAGCGCCACAAGGCTCACAGGCGCAGCTTCTGGCATCAGCGTCTTGACCAACTGATTGAGCAGCGATTCGGGCACTTTGTATTCGCGCCCTGCCGACTGCTGGAACTCAGGGTGCGGCTGCGCTTCGGGGAGGCGTGTGAACACCTGTCGCGTGCGCAGGCGCGGCACACTGGGCTTCGCCTCGCGCAGCAGGCGCAGGGCGTGGGCTGCCAACTTGGCTCCGTAGCGTTGCACGCGCTCATCAGGCGTGTTGCCCTCGTCGGCAACGGGCGACACATCGCCCAGCGCGCCGTTCAAATACAGCGCAACCGCACCGCGACCGAGCTGACGCTCCAGCGTGTGCTGCACGACGCCCGGAAACTCAGCGGAGACTTCCATCATCGTGTGGGGGTAAATCGTCGGGTGCGCTGCATACACGACCAGCGCTGCGAGCGTTCTGTCGCGCGAGTCGTTCAGGCGTGCTACGGTCATCGTGGGGTCTATCAGGCGTCGCCCGCGGCGGTTGCGGTTCAGGTTCGGCAAGGGGGCAGCGTTGAGCGCGAGCGTGGCGGGTTTCAGAGCGCGTCGCGCCTGCTGCACCGCCTGCGCCACGCGCTCGCTTGTGAACCGCAGAAACTCTGGTGTGAAAGTGCCCACGCCGGGCAGGGGGAAGCGCATTCGCTCGTTCAGCCCCATCGAGTCGGGCGCGCAGTGGGTATGGCTCGCTGCCATCATCAACTGCTCGGACTTCAGCCCAGTCGCCTCCAGCACGCTTCGGGTCAAACTCCACGGCACGAGCAGATGGTCTAACGCGACAATCACTGCCTGCTGGTCGCCCGCCTCCAGCGCGAGCGCACGCGCGTAAATAGGGTCGCGGACACCAGTTGGTGGCATGTTCAGACGCGCGTTGTAGCCGCCCAGCTGAATACGAATCTGGCGCAGGTCAGGCGTGATGTCGACTTTCGCGGCTCCGGCTCTTAGTCGCGTGCGCATTGGTGCGTATTATACCAGTCGGGGGTTTCCAGTCGCGCCATCGTCTACGGTCGCAACCTACCCGCAGACCGAAACGCAGACCCTGCCCCATACGCCCGACGGCGGGCAGCAACTCATCCCCCAGTGGCGTTCCCTACCCCTGCAGCAGATTGTCGTGGAGCGTTCGGGGGGTATGAGCGGGGGGTGGTGCAGGCGTTGTGCGCGGCAGGGTTGCCTGGGTGATCGTGCCCCCCATCGTGCCCGCGCGTTCGCGCGGAGCCTGCGTCCGCATCTGAAGACCGATGCAGTAGACGCGACGCTGTTGGCGCGCTTTGCGCAGGTGTACGAAGCCCCCGCAGCCCCTGCTCCCTGCGCGGCGCAAGCGACGCTGAAGGCGCCGTGGGGGCGTCGGGAGCAAGTGGTACGGATGCTGGAGTCAGAACGGAAGCGACTGGCGACGGCGGGGCATCTGTTGGTGATGGCGTCGGTGGCGCGGGTGATAGAGCAGTTGGAAGCGGAGTTGGCGACGCTGGAGGCGGCGTTGGCGGAGGCGGAGGCATCGGACGCCGCGTTAGCGGCGCGGGGGGCGTTGGTGCGGAGTATGGTGGGGATGGGGCGCGTCGGGTGCGCGGGGGTCGAGGTCGGGTGCGTCGGGTGTTGTATGTGGCGGCGGTGGTGGCGGTGCGGTGTGAGGGGCGTTGGCGGAGGGTGTACGAGCGGTTATTGGGGCGTGGGTTGAAGCCGAAGGGGGCGTTGTGTGCGGTGGTGCGTCGGCTGGTGGTGGTGTTGAATGCGATGGTACGGGAGGGTCGGCGTTATGAAGGGGCGCAGCGGGAGGGGGGCTTGACTTTGCAATACCCTTGCCTCCCAGAGGGCGAGGGGTTGGGGGTGAGAGTCAAAGAGGGGCTGGAGGTGAGGGCGAACCTTCGCCCGAACAAATCCTCGCGTACATCTACGCTGTGTTGCACGCGCCCAGTTATCGCGCCTGCTATGCCGAGTTCCTGCAGCGCGACTTCCCACGCATCCCGCTGCCCCGAAGCGCTGAGCAGTTTTATGCGCTCGCCTCGCTGGGGCAGGAGCTGATGGACTACCACCTGCTGCGCCATCCCAACCTGTCGCGCTCGCCCGTGAAGTTCTCCGTGGCGGGCAACAATCGCGTGGAGAAGGGATTCCCGCGCTGCGAGGGCGGGCACGTGTAGATCAACAAAGCGGAATACTTTGAGAGTATCGACGAGGCAGTGTGGCGGTTTCAGATGGGGGGCTATCAGGTGTGCGACAAGTGGCTCAAAGACCGCCGCGAGCACACGCTTACCAACGCCGAGATTCAGACCTATCGGCAGCTCGCCTTCGCGCTGGGAGAGACGATAAGGCTGATGGGGGCGATAGACGGGGCGCGGGGAGCGCACGGTTAGTTGCAGAAAAAAGACAATACGGCTAAAGCCGTTCCTGTGCAGACGAAGCCGACCTGCGTCGGCTTTTTTTTAGCCCGCGCAGGCGGGCTTGGTTTGCACAGGGGGCGACTTTAGTCGCTACGCTCTGCAGGCATTAAGTACACAAGTCGACTAAAGTCGTGCCCACACAAACGAAACCCCGCCTGCGCGGGGTTTGAGTCCGCGAAGGCGGACTTCATTTGGATGGGGGCGGCACTAACTGTCTGGGGGTTTCCGTCGGCGGGGACGCCGACGCGACCGTAGCGTCCGCGTCTCGCGGACGAACTGCGTCATCTCTCCTGCGCCGCGGGAGAATGCCGTTTCAGGGCGGCTTTCACTTCAGTTCCACGCGCAGTGTCTTCTCGTGCGTGTAAAGCGCAAAGCCAGGCGGCGCGCCTTTCGGTTTGCGCACATACTTGCGCAAGGTGTAATCTACCTCGACCACGCGCGCGTGTCGGTCTGCGCTGTGCTGCGCAGCAAGGCGCGCAGCGAACTCCAGCGTGCTGCGTGGCACACGCTGCGGCTGGTTCTCAGAACGGACAATCACATGCGCCCCTGTGCCAGTGCGCACATGCAGCCACCAGTCGTTCGGTTTAGCAATCCGCGTGAGCAGGAAGTCGTTCGCCTGCGCGTTCTCACCGACCAGCACTTGATAGCCGTCAGGACTAAGGTGTAGGCGGATTTTGTGCCCCTCGAACGGGTCTTTCTCGGTGCGCTTCGCAGGCGCAGCGGGCGCGGGTTCGCGTAGCCATCCTTGCGCCTTCGCTTGCTCGTGCAACTGGCGCAGGACGGACTCCTCGGCGCTCTGCTCTGCTGAAACGAGCGCGTGCTGCAGCTGGGCGATTTCGTCCCTGAGGCGTTCGAGGCGGGCTTGGAGTTCGGCGCGGCTCTCGCGGGCGCGGCGCGCTTTTTGAAAGTATCGCTCCGCGTTTTCAGCGGGCGTCTTGGCAGGGTCAATCGGGATGACGATGGGAGGGGTGTCAGGGTGCGTATAGTCGGGTGCTACCAGTGTCGTCGCGCCTGTTGGCAGCGTATGTCCGAATGCCAGTATCAGCTCGCCGTACAGACGCCATCGGTCGGCTTGTTGGGTGTCGTGCAGAGCGCGTTCCAAGTCGGCGGCGGCACGCTCGCGTGCCTGCAGTGCGCGGCGCAGGTTCGGCAGTAGGCTCTGACGCAAGCTCTTCACACGCGCCTGCCGAACGCGCTCGGTGAACACCTGCTCCCACGCGAGGTTGAGGCTGTTGCGGGCGTGTTGCCACTCGGCGGGGAACTGTAGGCTGCGCAGTGGGTACGCGCCGAGCGCATGGCGCGTGTGCGGATGGCGTATCACCACAGGCTCCCATGCCCCCGTCCGCAGGCGATGTGCCCACTCCAAAATGCCCTCCAGCCCTTGCGATTGAGCGATTGCCTCCAGCTCACCCGCTGTGAAGCGGCTCAATCCTTCCAGGTGCGCTTGCCAGTCACGCTCCGCTCCCATCCGCTCCCACAACGCAGACCAGTCGGCGTTAGACATCGTGAGCGGATTGAGTAGCCCCTCCACGCGCGTCGGGGGCAGTTGGTACGGCTCGCCTGCCCGAATCGGACGCGCCTCGCTCTGCCGCGCTGAGACCCACT
>JANXCK010000054.1 GCA_025060055.1 Fimbriimonadales bacterium
GCAGACCTGACGCAGGAAACCTTCTATCGCGCCTTCCGCGCCTTCCACCGCTTTCGGGGCGACGCGCAACCTTACACTTGGCTCTACCGAATTGCGGTGAACCTCGCGAACGACCATCTGGAGAAACGAGCGCGTATCCGCAAGCGCGAAATCGAACTCGCCGCGCTGGAGTTTACAGACGACGGCGAGCCAACAGGTTGGGATATGCCCGACTGGGGACCGTCGCCAGAGGAACATCTGCTGCAGCAGGAACTGGTGCAAAAAGTGCAACGGCTCATCCAGCAGATGCCGCCCGACTATCGGGAGATTATTCTGCTGCGTGAGTACGAAGAGATGTCCTACGAGGAGATGGCGGAAGTGTTAGGCATCACGCTGGAGGCGGTGCGGAGCCGCTTGGCGCGGGCGCGTGCATGGCTGCGTCTTCGCCTTGCCCCCTATCTACAGGAGGAGGAACAGTGATGTTCAACGGCAAATCACTGCGCTACGGGATGGCACTTGCGTGGCTACTGCTCACCACACTGTCGGGATTGGCGCAGGAGCGACGCGTCGAAAGCGTCGCGATTCGGGGACTACGCCACATTTCGGAGACGGCGGTGACGGCAGCATTACGCCTCAAGTCGGGCGAACCGTTCTCAGAAGCCAGCTTAGAAGCCGACCGCCGCACCATCGAGGGGATGGGATTGTTCAGCGCGGTACGCCCCAGCGTCGAGCAGACCGAAACGGGTGTGCGCGTCGCCTTCGATGTCGTAGAGAACGCGCTCATCCGTGAGGTGCGCTTCACAGGCAACACCGTGCTAAGCCACGAGCAGCTGTTGGAAGTTATCCGCAACAAGCCTGGCTTCGTGTTCAACACGAACTTTGCCGAGTCGGACATCCGTGCAATCCGCGAAGCCTACCAGCGCGCGGGCTACATCGTGCTGCCCGAAGGCTACCTCGCGCCCGACTATGAGACGGGCGTGCTGACGATTGCGCTCTCGGAACTGCGCGTCGGACAAATCAAAATAGAAGGTAATGTCAAGACCCGCACGGGCGTCATCCTGCGCGAGATACGCACGAAACCGGGCGAACTGTTCAACACCGTTCGCTGGCAACGCGACATCAACCGCCTGTACAACACAGGCTACTTCGACCAGATTACCCCTGAAGACACGCTGTCGGCGCCGGGCGTAATCGATTTCACCTTGCGTGTTAAGGAACGCCCGACAGGCAAGTTGACCGTGGGCTTTGCGATTGACAACCGTCGCCGCCTCATCGGACTGGCGGAGATTTTCGAGACCAACTTTCAGGGCACGGGGCGCACCGTCGGGCTGAACTTTCAAAGCACGGGCGGACGCAACGGCAACAGCATCGAGCTGCTGTTCACAGAACCGTACCTGGATCGGCAGCGTACCTCGCTGTCCGTATCGCTGTATGATAAGCTGGTGTACCGCTTCACCTCCAACTTTTTCGGGGGGCAGATCGACCCGAACTTGGAGCAGCGTTATGATGAGCGGCGGCGTGGCGCGATGCTGGGGCTTGCCCGCCCGCTGAACGATTTTGTCACCGCCTCGTTGGGTGTGCGCGCCGAAGATGTGAACACGAACCGCGTGGCGACCGACCAGGGTGGCGGTTTTATCCGTCAAGATGGCTCGCTGGTCAGTTTCACGCTGCGCGGTGTCTATAGCGACCGCGACTTTGACTTAGACCCTGCGCAAGGGCAGTACCTTGCCCTCACGCTGGAGCCTGGGTTCACTAACATCCGTTCGGCGGAGCAGCGGTTTCTCGACTCGGGGGTTGTGCGACTGGGGCGCTCGAACTTCTTCCGCACCGCGCTCGACTATCGCGTCTACTACAGCCCGCAGGGCAGGCGCACGCAGCCCGATGATAGGCGGCAGGTGTTCGCCCTGCGTGCCTACTTCGGCACGGTGTCGGGCACTGTGCCGTTCTTCGAGCAGTTCTTCATCGGCGGGGCAGAGACACTGCGCGGCTACCCTGAAGACCGTTTCTGGGGCAAGAACGCTGCGCTGCTGAGCTTGGAGTTCCGCCAGCCCGTCGAGAAGGCATTCACCTTAGTCTTCTTCGTCGATATCGGGCACGCGTGGGGCGGCTACCCCAGCGTGAACGAGTTCACTCAAAGCCGCAGCTTCAAACCGCAGATTGGCTACGGCGTGGGCTGCCGCGTGCGCACGCCGTTGGGACCGTTGCGCATTGACTACGGCATCGGACGCGACGGCGGACGCACGCACTTCAGCGTGGGGCAGGTGTTCTAACAGGTATACTCCCCTCGCTGCATAAAAAATGACACGGAGGTTCAACCATGAAACGGCTCACAGGATGTCTGCTTGGAATGTGGATGCTGTTGGGGGCGAGCTTCGCCCAGTCGTTTGGGATCGTGGACTTAGAGCGCGTGGAGCGCGAGTCGCAGTTTTTCCGCACCCGCGCCGAGCAACTGCAAACGCTCCAAACCCGCTACCGCGGGGTCATCCAGTCGATGGTTGAAAATATCATCCTCACGGACGAGGAGCGCGAGGAACTCAAGAACCTGTTGCTGGCGGAGAACTTGAACAACGCGCAGCAGCAGCGTGTACAGCAGCTGAGCCAGACCGCACGCCAGCGCGCGACGGAACTGCAGCAGCTGCGCCAAAAGCCGCAACCCACTGAGACCGAAAAAGCCGCGCTGGAACGGTTCACCCAGATGGAAGCACGCGGACGCGAGGCGGTTCAGGCTTTAGACCAGCAACTCGCCCAGCAGCTGGAGCAGCGCACGCGCCAACTGAACGAGGAAATCCGCAAAGCGTTCGACGAGGTCGTCGCGCAGGTCGCCAAAGAACGCAAACTCGCGGTGGTTTTCAACAAGAGCTTGGTGGTCTTGTACGCGGAGGTGGACATCACCGACGAGGTGATTCGGCGATTGAACGCACGCAAGGAAAGCAAGGCGCCAGCGCCCGCCAGCAATAGCGGCGCTCGGCGTCGGGGTTCGTAGCGATGGCGTGTTGGCGAGGCGGTTTTGGCAGGGGCGTGCTGCTTGCGGGCATTTTTGCCCTCTGCTTGTCTGCTTGTCAGCGCCGTGCAGAGATGCGCGTGCGCATCGACCTTCAACGCGCGGCGCAGGCACTCACACTGCCCCTGCCACCTTCACCGCCTTCGCGTCTGCCTGCAGCCCAGAGTATGTTTCGTGCCGAATCGTGGCAGTTGGCTTTGGTAGAGTCGCCTCCGCCTACCGAGACGCTGAGCCAGCGACGCCAACTCGCCTTGTTGAGCATTGAGCAGCAGCGCGACGCTGTGCGCCAGAACCTGCTGCAAGCACGCCTGCGCAACCTGCCCGAACTGGAACAACGCTGGCGCACAGAACTCCGCGCCCAGTATGACCTTGAGTCGCTGCGTGCGGAGCGTGACGCCGAGTGGCAGGAAGCGTTCCAGCAGTACGGTCAGCGGCGGTTTCCCTTGCTGGTGGAGCGTGTGCTTGCTGCCCCCGAAAGCGAGGCGCAGCGCGACGCGCAAGCACGCATAGACCGACTCGATCGAGAATGGCAGGCACGGGAGCAAGCGATTGAGGCGCAGTATCGGGCACGCCAGGAGCGCGTCGAGCAGGAAATCCAAGTGCGCCTCAACGCCCGAAAGCGCGAGTTCATCCGCAACGCGGAACTGGAAGTGCGCGAGCAACTTGCCCAGCAGCCCAACCCCGCCGAGCTGTACCTACCGCAGCCGCAGACACAGCCGTCGGCGCCCGCGCGACACCAACCAGTTCCTGCGATGACGGCTCGGTTCCCCGCGCGTCGACTGGACGCCTCACTTCGGGCACGCCGCGCCCACGGCGAACAGGTGCGCCTGCAGATACTCACACAACTCGCACGCGAATGGGCGCAAATACACGGCTACACGCTCACCGACGATGCCCGCGCGCCCGACAAGACCGACGCCTTTGTACGCTACCTGCTTGACAGGTAGTCCAACATTGCCCAAAGCCAGTACTGCCCCGCAGGATGGTAGCGCAGCGTGAGCGGCGTATCACCGTGTTGCCCTGCAAAGTGCAGGCTCGTGATGAGCAGACTGCCTGCGCCCAGCTGCACCTCGCCCAAGTACCACGCGGTGTAGCCCGTGCGCATGTCTACACGCTGCCAAATCGGCTGGACTCGGCTGTCCAGCAGCCTGTCCGTGCGCACTGCCAAGTCGGTGCTGAAGGCGAAGAGGCGCTCATCGAGGTGCGTGGGCTGGGGCAGTCGCTCCCAAAGCGGATGGGGCAAGAATCGATGCGCTGCCTCGCGCCAAAACGGAACACGCTCACACGCGAGCATTAGGGTCTGTTCGTTGCCCTCGCCCCTTTGCCCCTTCTCCCACGCTGTGGGAGTGGGGGAACCCGGCTCCCCTCTCCCGCGTTGCGGGAGAGCGATTGGGGGTGAGGGCACAATCCCACCAGAAAACCCGACCGGTGCAAGTACCCAAAGCGCTGCCCCACCTCTGCGCACAAACTCCAACTGCCTCCAGTCGGGCTGAGTCGTGAGCAGAATAGGGGCGCGACTACGAGACGCTGCATCCTGCTCCGCAAGATGGCTCCGGCTCACTCCCGATGACTCTGTTGTTGCGAGCAACTGTTCGTAATCTGCGCCGCTGACACGGGGCAAGTCGGACGGCAAGCCCCAGAGCAGCTCAGCAGGGTCATACACAGCAACCGCGCCAAGCACGCTCCAGTCGGGAACTGGGTACACCCCCCAGTTCCAACTGTTCGTGGCAATTGGCTCGCCCGAAGGCGCAAGCAGCTCTGCAGTGAACCGCGCGACTTGAGGCGTCGCCACGCCAGGCAGGTTTAACTCCAACTGCGTGAGGAAAGTGATACCCGCGCCGCTCAGTCGCGCGGAACAGGCTACCTGCCCATGCATCTCTCCTGAACCCTCGCGCCCTGACCACTCTAATCTCCATCGGACTGCCTTTGCCTCGACAGGCTTACCGAAGTGCGAGACTGCGAGTCGGGGGTAGAGCGCTCGCCCGCCAAAGTGGTTGTACGGGTCAGGGTGGGCAGGTCGGTCGCCCCCCGCGAGCCACTCGCGCCGCCGATGCCAATCCAACAGCAGCACGGTATCGGCGTTGAATAGAGCATAACTTTCGGGCGAAATCTTTAACTCACCGCGTTCGTCCAGAATGCCAGAAGTGGTGATGGGCGTGTCTTTTAGTCCCGTGACGACATAGCCTGAGGTTTGGGGCAGGCTGCGCATTGTTTCCAGCACCAGTTTATGATAGGCGTGCATTTCGCGCCGCGAGGTCTCCACCAGCTCAGGCAGGGCGTCTGCTAAACCCGCTTGTTGCATCCGCTCTTCTACGAAGGGCGTCTCGTAGAACCAGCGCACGCCTTGCGGATTGAGGTCGGGGTCGCGCTCCAGCCACCATCGCTGCGCGGGCGGAACAGTGCGGCGCAAGGTTGCGAAATCGCGCTGCGTATCGTGGTCGGCGAACTCGCCTTGCAGCCACGGCGCGGGCGGGCGGAGCGTGTCCAAGAAAGCGCGGAAGGTGGTGCGTGCAAAGTGCGCGTCGCCGTACAGGTGGTAATCGGCGAAGTCAGCGTACTCGCACAACGCGCCGCCGTAGCATTCGCCCCCGCCGCTATTGTCGCGCACGAGAGGGCTACCTGTCAGCTGCTTCACCAGCGCGTACAACTCGCCTAACGCCGCGCTGGGGAAGCGCGTCGAGAGTTCGCAACCTAATGTCCAGAGCAGAATCGAGGGGTGATTGCGCACCTGCTTGACAATCGCTGCGTACTCGCTTTGTGCTTGAGCGATTTGCTCAGCGTTCATGGCAGGCAACCAGAGGGGTAGCTCCAGCCAAACTGCCATCCCCAAGCGGTCGCATAGTGCAAGATATTCCCGACTGGGAACCCACAAGCATGCCTTGAGCATGTTGAACCCGCAGCGCTGGGCGGACTGCAGTTCCCTTTTCGCCTGTTCCTGCTCAGGGTACGGCGCGTGTGTGTGTAGATACCAGCCCCAGTGCAGCACGCCGCGCGGGTAAAACGGCTCATCGTTGAGCAAGATGGTCGCGCCGTCGATGCGCACCGTGCGCAACCCGAACTCGGTCTGCACGCAGTGGCTGAGCGCGTTGCCTGTGAACACTTCGGCGACGATGCGGTACAGGTGTGGCGTGCGCGGATGCCACGCCTGTGGCTCGCTAAGTTGAAACTGGTGCGCCCAGTGCGCCTCTGCTTCGAACTGCGCCGTGTGAACCTGTTGTCCCGACGGCGCGAAGACGGTCAGCCGTACTGTGGCGGGCAGCGCGCCCCCGATTTCACCCTGCACGCGAACGCGTCCGTCTGCTTCGGCGCATACCCAAAGGTCTACAAGCCACGCCGCACCCGTCTCGAACAGAGACACGGGCTGCCAGATGCCCCCGAAAGTGCTGGACACATACGGCAGGAACCCGCTCAGCACCTGCGGCACGGGATAGGTCGTGCCGCCGTTCTTGATAATGCTGAGGCGCAGTCGGTTCTCGCCTTCGCGGATGGCAGGCGTGATGTCCCAACTGAAACTGTCCCAAATGCCCTTGTGAACGCCAATCAGAGTCTCGTTCAAAAAGCCGCGCACCTCGTAGCTGACACCGCCGCAGTGGAGCCAATAGTGCCTGCCGCGCGACGGTTCAATCGGCACCACATAGAGGTACTCGCAAGCCCCCTCGTAGGTCTTCGGTAGCCCGTAATCTTCCCATGCGCTGGGCACATGCACCGCGCGTTGCCAGCCAAGTGCGGGCGCGGTGAGAGTCCACTCCGTGAGGCGTCGGGCGCGGGTGTCTAATAACGCCATCGTCAGTCCAGCACAGGGATTTTTTCGATTTCGCGCGTGGCGTCGCGGGGGTTCAGCACGGGTTCATCTGCCACGATTTTGCCGTCGCGGAAGCGGATGATGCGTTGCGCATGCTCGGCAATGTCGCGTTCGTGTGTCACCAGCACAATCGTGCGCCCTTCACGGTTCAGTCGCTGGAAAATCGCCATAATCTCCTCGCTGGAGCGCGAATCGAGATTGCCTGTCGGCTCATCCGCCAGAATCAGCACGGGGTTCGTCACGATAGCGCGGGCAATCGCGACACGCTGCTGCTGTCCGCCCGACAGTTCGTTGGGCTTGTGGTGCATCCGATCGCCCAAGCCCACCAGCTCGAGGGCGCGTCGGGCGCGCTCGGTGCGGTCGCGCACGCCTGCGTACAAGAGCGGCAGCTCCACATTGCGTAGCGCCGTCATGCGCGGCAGCAAGTTGAAGGTCTGAAACACGAAACCGATGTAGCGATTGCGAATCTGCGCCAGCTGCGCGTCGCTCAGCCGACTGACCAGCTCGCCGTTGAGGTAATACTCGCCCTCCGTCGGGCGATCGAGACAGCCAATCAGGTTCATAAAGGTCGACTTGCCCGAACCCGACGGTCCCATAATCGCCACAAACTCGCCAGGCATCACGGTCAAATCCACCCCTCTGAGCGCGTGAACCACCACAGAACCCATCTTATAGTCCTTTTTCAGATTGCGCACCTCGATAACGGGTTTCATACGCTGGGGAGTATACCTGAGAGGACTTCGCTCACCTGCGGCGAATCGGGGTGTTTCGCAAGGAGGGCAGCAGCGATGCAATATACGCACTTGGGTCGTTCCGGCTTGCTGGTAAGTCGCCTCTGCTTGGGCACGATGAACTTCGGTCCCAACACGAGCGAGGAAGACTCCTATCGGATTATGGACAGGGCGTTGGAGCTGGGGATCAACTTTTTTGACACGGCGAACACTTACGGCTGGGTCAAGGGCGAGGGGATTACGGAGCAGATTATCGGGCGTTGGTGGTCGCAGGGCGGGGGCAGGCGCGAGAAGGTGGTCATCGCCACGAAAGTTTACGGCGTAATGGGCGATTGGCCCAACGAGTCGCGCCTGTCGGCGTTGCATATCAAGCGTGCCTGCGAAGCCAGCTTGCGCCGACTCAAAACGGACTACATCGACCTCTATCAGATGCATCACATCGACCGCGAGTGCCCGTGGGAGGAAATCTGGCAGGCGATGGAGCAGCTGTACCGTGAGGGCAAGATTTTGTATGTAGGCAGTAGCAACTTCGCGGGCTGGCACATCGCGCAGGCGCAGGAGATAGCCAAGCAACGCCACTTCATGGGGCTGGTCTCCGAACAGAGCCTTTACAACCTCAACGCGCGGATGATCGAGTTGGAAGTCATTCCTGCGTGTCTGCATTACGGGATTGGGATTATCCCGTGGAGTCCGCTGGCAAGCGGGTTGCTGGGCGGGATTTTGAAAGGCGTGCAAGAGGGGCGGCGCGCCTCCGAGAGCGTGCAGAGGGCGCTCGCGCAGCATCGCGAGCGCATCGAGCGCTACGAGGCGTTCTGCGCGGAGCTGGGCGAAGAGCCAGCGAATGTCGCACTCGCATGGCTGCTGCACCAGCCAGGCGTCACCGCGCCGATTATCGGACCGCGCACGCTGGAGCAGTTGGAGCGCAGCATGCGATCGCTCGAAATCAAGCTGGACGAGACCGCGCTCAAGCGTCTGGATGAGATTTTCCCAGGTCCGGGTGGTCCCGCGCCCGAGGCGTACGCGTGGTAATAGTACCAATCGGCTTAGCAGACACCGCCATGTCGTCGGCGAGACGCCGACGCTACGGATCGCTCGTGTCACGTCAGCGTCCCGCTGACGCGCGGCGTCATCGGAAACCCCGATTGGTATAAGTGCCTCACAGGTGAAATCCTCTCGTTTTTCAGGGCGCGCACGGGGGCGCGCCCCTACACAAACTCGTAGGGGCAGCCCCCTGTGGCTGCCCTCCAAACAGAGGCGATTTTATATGGAAGGCACTTATAAGTGCCTCAAATGTGAAATCGTTCCATTTGGGGCGCGTTGGGAACGCGCCCCTACAGGGCGTTTTGGGTAGGGGCGGGTTCGTAACCCGCCCTGCGAAAAACGGGATGATTTAACCTTTGAGGGACATAAGTCTCTACAAGATTAAATCGTCCCGAAATCTCTCGGTGCGGTTGGTGCGACGGCATTCGTGCCGTTGCAGGCGATGGCAGGAATGTGATTGTATTTGACTTTAAGCCACTTACCAATCAAGCATCACTCCTCCCACAGTTCGCTACGACTTAGGGCATCCAGCGTCATCGCCTTGATGTGTCCATCGACAAACGCCACATTCGCAAATCCGCCTAAGCGCGGGTTCTCACGATCGCGCAAGAAGTGGCGCGGGAACACATGCCTGTAGCTCTCGGCAGTGAGTGGCGGTGCGCCACGCCAGAAGCGAGGCGGGAACACCTTGTAGTAGCCTAACCAGCGGTAGTCCACATCGAAGCCCGCCCGCTGCTGCGGCTCCGACACTGCGCTCTCCACGAACATCAGAATCTCTGCGGGGCGTTGCACGACTGCGTACGGTTTCGCACGGTACTCCGACGAGCCTATCGGGTCAGACGGGTCATTCGGAACCGTAAGATACGCCACGTTGTAGCCCCACGCGGGGTTGCGCCCGAAAATGTAGTCGTAAAACGGGTTGCTGGGAGTGCGGAACGCGGTGTTCGGTTCACTGGGACACCAGAACACGCGCGGCTCTTTCACATAAGGGCGCAGCAGCCAAGGCCACTGGTAGAACCCGAAGTTGCCAAGACTGCCCCCTCTGCCGCGATACTCACCGTGAAAGAAGGTTTCGTCGTAGTCCTGCACATACACCAGCCCCGCCATCGCAACTTGACGCAGGTTAGATGCGCAGGTGGTTTGACGCGCTTTCTCCCGCGCCTGCACAAACACGGGAAACACAATCGCCGCCAGAATCGCAACAATCGCTATCACAGTCAGCAGTTCTATCAGTGTGAAACCACGATGCTTCATGCGATCACCCCTCCAGACTGCTCAGGTGCCCCTACGTAGCCTGATTCAGCGTCCGCACCCGTTTCCGAAGTTGAGCAAAACGATGAGCAAGTCCGTGTCTTCCACAGTCCCGTTGCGGTTCAGGTCGGCTTGGGCGTTGTTGCCGCCGAAGTTCAACAGCACCGTCAGCAGGTCGGCGTCGTTGGTGCAGCCGTCGCCTGTCGCATCGCCTGCCACGCGGTACACCACTCGCAGCACAGGACCGCGCCCGCCTGTGTCGTTGCGCGAGTAGAAACGGTAGATGTTCTGCGCTCCCATACCCTCAGGGCTAAGTCGCGAAGTGAACGCAAGCCCCAGCACGCCGTTATTCTGGCTAATCGCTGCGTTGAAGTACGGCTCGAACAGCGCCACATCGATCGGGATCGGAATTTCGAACGGCGCGTCGAGTCGGTAGTTTTCCATCGTGCCTTCGCCAAACAGAATGTTGCCTGGTGTGATAGTCGCCGCGTCGCTGAATCGCCAAGTTGCTTCATTCCAGTTCGTGCTGCTGAGGTCGCGCACCTCCAGCGGGTTCTGCTGCCCCGATTCGCGCGTGTAGCCTGGCGGTTGGGTCTGCACGACGGTGAGCTGAGCGTTCAGCACCTGATAGTTCACGCCCGCACGCACTCCTGTCAGCGTCCACTTGGCGTAGGAGTAGGAGTGTGGCTCTCCAGGTGGGGCTTGGCTGCTCACTGAAGTCACCCCGTCACCCCATGCGCGTAGCACCGTGGTTGTACCCGCATTAAAAGCGAACGAGTAGACCCAGACATCATCCGTCGGCTGCGCCTGATAGGTGCGCTGCGCCAGTGAACTGCATACGATACTTACACTCAATACAACACTAACGATTCTCATACCTACTGCCTCCGTCCAATATTTGCGGGTTGGCTGCGCTGCGGCAGCGCGAAGCATGTAGCGCCATCGCGCTGTCTGCACTGCCGCAGTCCACTCAGGGATTCCTTAGAACCACGCAGATATTGTGCAGCTTCACGCAAGCAGAATGCTACTGCTGAGGCGACAACTTTTTGCGGGAAGGCGACATCTTATACCTATCAGCGTTTCAAGAAGCGCAGTTGTGAGGTATACTCCTCAACGCTAAACTGCATACCTATGACATCCCTCAAGCCACGCCAAGAGGTATTTTATCGGCGCGTACTCAGCCTGTACCGTGAGGCGGGGATGACCCCTCCGTCAGTTCGGACGGCGTCCCAACTGATTGGCGCGCCGCCCGATGCCATTTGCGCGATGTTGCAGATTGGCGTGGCGCGAGGTGAAATCGCCGATGCGGGCGAAGGGATTTACTTCGCGACGGAGACCCTCCAGCGCCTTGCGGAGCAGGCGAACGCCCTGCCAAAACCTCTGAAAGTGGCGCAGATTCGCGACCTGACAGGCAGTTCCCGACGCTACGCTGCGGCGGCGTTGCGCTGGCTGCGCGCGCACGGCATGGTGGGATAGCGTGTCTGCGTCGCGCTGATGGGTTTGGGGTATCTTTTACGGCATGGAAACCTTCGTGGCGTCGCTCACGGTGTTTGTGCTGGCGATTTTTGTGGGCTTTGAGGTGATTACCAAAGTGCCTCCCACGCTGCACACGCCCCTGATGTCTGGCTCTAACGCGATTTCGGGCATCACGGTCATCGGCGCAATTCTGTCGGCGGGGGCGCAACACACGACGCTCAGCGCAGTCTTGGGCACGCTGGCGGTGATCTTTGCCACGATTAATGTGGTGGGGGGCTTTTTGGTGACGAACCGAATGCTGCAGATGTTCAAGCCAGCGCGTCGGGAGCTGCCCGACCATCAGGTAAAATAAAGATGGAGGCGCGATGTTGCGGATAGAGCTGTTATATTATCCCGAATGCCCTTCGCATGAGCGTGCGTTGGAACTAATCCGCGAGGCGCTGGTGCAGGAGGGTAAGAGGGCGGAGGTGGAGGTGGTTCGCATCGACACGCAGGCGCAAGCGGAGGCGCACCAGTTTATCGGCTCGCCCACCATCCGCATCAACGGACGCGAGCTGCAGCCCCAGCCTCACTTGCCCTACCGCTTGACCTGTCGCGCCTTCCAGCTCGAAGACGGACGGCTCGCGCCCCTGCCCTCGCTGCGCATGCTGCGCGAGGCGATCCGAAGTGCTGAAGGAGGTTGAGGCGTATGGAAATCGGTCAGTCGGCATATGACTTCTCGCTGCCAGGCGTCGACGGCAAAACCTACTCGCTGAAGGATTTCGCGGACAAGCCCGTCTTGGTGCTGTTCTTCTGGTGCAACCACTGCCCGTATGTGAAGGCGTATGAAGACCGCGTAATCAAGCTCGCCAAAGAGCTGGGCGACCGCGCAGCGTTCGTTGCGATTAACTCGAACGACCCGAACCAGTACCCCGAAGACAGCTTCGAGAATATGAAAAAACGCGCCGAAGAGAAGGGCTATCCCTTCCCCTACTTGTTCGATGAGACGCAGGTAGTGGCGCATGCCTACAAGGCGTCGCGCACGCCAGAGTTCTTCGTGTTCGATGAGGAACGCGATCTGAAGTATCATGGTCGCTTCGACGACAACTGGGAACATCCCGACCAAGTGCGCCACGAATACGTGCGCGAGGCGATTCTGAGCCTGCTGGAGAACGACATTCCGCATGTCTCGCATGTGCCGCCGATTGGCTGCACCATTAAGTGGAGACACGGTACTTGAAACGGCAGTTGGGATTAGGTTCCTCAAATGTGAAATTACCTCTCATTGGTACGATGGCGTCCTCGCCATCGTCAGGCGACAGCGAGGCGCCGTCGTACCTGGCTCTCCCCGCGCGTCTGGGGACGATTTGATCTTGGAGGGACCTAGGTTCCTCAAAAGTTAAAGGCTCCCCTTTTTACCCTCACCTCCAGCCCCTCTCTCGCCACGCGGGAGAGGGGAGCCGAGTTCTCCCCTCGCCCTCTGGGAGGCAAGGGTGTGCTGCTGGGAGGGCGGGAGGTGAGGCATCCCGTTGCGGACGAGTTGGCGGATGAGGTATCCTTCTTTTTTGAGCCTACCCGATGTACCCTTATCAGAAGAGGGGCTGGGGGTGAGGGCATAACGACGCTTGAAACCCCGACCGATACTATACCAGCTGGGGTGTCAAGTGAAGTACGGCTGAAGCCGTTGCTGTGCAAACGAAGCCGATCTGCGTCGGCTCTGTAGCCCGCGTGGGCGGACTTCGTTTGCAAAGGAACGGCTTGAGCCGTTTCGGCTCATTCGAAACCCTGATTGGGATTATCGCAAGGCACACCCTGCAGCAGGAACCTTCGCCGCTAACGCGAACCGTATACCTCATGCGTATCCGCTCGGCGTTCTGCACCGTCGGGTTCATCACAACGGCGTTCGGGCAGCTCAATACCGATGCCCTGTTCAAAGAGACCTTAGCCCAGGCGAACCTCGCCCCCCACGAAGTGCGCTTCGACCCGCGCCTGTTCGACTACCTGTTCCGCACTCGGCACACCACGCCGCTGTTCGAGATGCTCCTGCGCGACCCGCTACGCTTGCCCTACTACATGGAGCGAACGCGCAACAGTCTTGTGGGCGCGGTTGGGCGACCTGTAACAGCAGTCGAGGCGGGCGCAAACGCGATAGGCGTGTCAGTACGGCGCACCTTAATCGGCGACCCGTTGCAGTCGCTGCGCGAGCAAGCGGACGCGCCCAACGCGCTGGAAAAAGCCGTGTCAGAACTCTATGCAGCAGCAAACGCGCCCCTACCGCCAGCCGTCCGCCAGCTACTCCAACGCGCCCAGCGCACAGTGCCTGAACTCGTGCAGCGTCAGGCGGCGTTGCTGGTATACACCGCAATCAGAGCGCGTCGCTGGCGTGATGCTGCCCTGCATGAGCTGAATTCAGACGAACAAAACGCGCTGTTCAGCCTACTGAACCAGCCCATCAAGGAGTTCGAGGCGACGCTGAGCGGAACTGAGCCAAGCACGGAACTGTTGCGCATCGAACGCGCCTTAGAAAAAGTAGATATGGCACGCCTGCTGGTAGGCGGACACGACTGCGTGCTTGCCATGCAGCAGGTTATTGAGGCGTTCCAGAAAGCCGACACGCCTGCCCAAGACGCCCTGAACCAGCCGTTCGAGGTCGATATTGAAACCCCGTGGGGGCACATTCGGCTCTGCGGCAACGGCAGCGACACCCATCCGCGCCAACCGTACCTCGTGCTTATCGACACGGGGGGCAACGATACCTACTACGGCGGAGGTGCGACAGCGGTGCTGGAGAACGCTGTGTCGTTCGCTGTTGACCTTGCGGGCAACGACCGCTACGGTGATGATACGGACACGCTGCAAAAGCCACTGGTAGAGCGTGCGGGGCGCGGCAACAGGACGGGCGTGGCGTTCGGCGGCGCGACACTGGGCTACGCAGTGCTTGCCGACCTGCGCGGCGACGACCTCTACCGCACGCAAGCCGCCGGACTGGGCGCAGCGCGATTCGGCGTCGGTATGCTTTTGGACCTGCAAGGCAACGATGTATACGATGCTTACGCCTTCGCGCAGGGCGCAGCGCTGATGGGCATCGGCGCACTGATTGAGCGCGAGGGGCGCGACCAATACCTTTGCTTTTACGAGGCGCAGGGCTTCGGCGCGGTGAAGGGTACAGGCGTGCTGCTGGACGCGCTCGGCGACGATACGTATGCTGCGCACCCTACCCCGCTCGATTTCCCTTCGCCCCAGACCGCAGAGCGCAACGTCAGCATGGCGCAAGGCGCAGGCTACGGCCGCCGTGCCGACTACACCGACGGCTGCTCGTGGGCAGGCGGGGTCGGCGTGCTGATCGATGTGCAGGGGAATGACCGCTACACCTGTGGCGTATTCGGGCAAGGCGTCGGCTATTGGGGCGGCGTCGGCGCACTCGTCGACCTACAGGGCGACGACAGTCGCGAAGGCGTGTGGTATGTGCAAGGTGCAGCAGCCCACTTCGCCATCGGCTATTTAGAAGACCGAATAGGCAACGATCGCGCCCGCGCCGAGATGAACATGGCGCTCGGCGCAGGACACGACTTCTCTATCGGCTACTGCATCGATTTCGACGGCAACGATGAGTACAACGCGCCCAGTCTCGCCTTAGGCGGCGCGAACGCGAACGGTATCGGCGTGTTCGTTGACCTTGCTGGCGACGATTCGTACCAAGCGCAGCGCAACGAAGCGAACTTTGGCAGGGCGAACCCTATCGGCAGAGGCACTTTACGCGAGCGCAGCCTCGCATTGGGACTATTTCTGGACGCCAGCGGCAACGACTCGTATCCCCCGAATATAGAGTTCGCGGGCAATTCGCGCAACTGGATCGTATGGGCAGTGCAAAACGAACGTCCTAACGAAAGCCAGCTAGGATTAGGTATGGATAAGGAATAACACCGATTGGGGTTTCAAGTCGCGCCATCGTCGGCGTCCTCGCCGGCGACTGCGCTATTTGAAACCCCGATCGGTATAATAAGTGCTTCCAACTTGAAATCGTCTCTTTTCTGCAGGGCAGGTTAGGAACCTGCCCCTACCCCAATACCCTGTAGGGGCGCGTTCCCAACGCGCCCAAAACGAGACGATTTCACCTGTGAGGCACTTACCAATCGGGGTTTCAAGTCGCGCCGTCGTCGGCGAGGACGCCAACGCTACGCGGAGCGCGTGCGTCGCATCAGCGTCTCGCTGACGAACAGGATCGCTTGAAATACCGATTGGTAAGTGCTTCATAGATGAAATCGTCGCTTTACTATGGCGCGCACAGGGGCGCGCCCCTACACCAACGCGGTAGGGGCAGCCCCCTGTGGCTGCCCTGTAAAAGAAGACGATTTTATATCGGAAGCACTTATAAGTCGTCCAAGATTGAGCCATTAGGCAGTGTAGGTATCCTGCCCGTGCGAGAGGCACGGGCAGGAATGTTCACACTCCGACAACGAGACGCCGATGCGACGTAGCAGGAGCTGCCCAAACGGTCTTCAGCAGCCGCTGCCGAAGTTGAGCAAGATTGCCAGCAGGTCAATGTCGTTGACTACGCCGTCGTTGTTCACATCGGCGGGAGTGATCGTCGTGTTGCCAAACTCAAGCAGCACCTGCAACAGGTCGATATCGTTCACGCATCCGTCGCAGTTCACATCGCCCACAATCGCACGGCGATAGAAGCGGATGTTATCGATCGCGATAGTCATTGGACCGCCTGAGTTGATGCCGATGTTGAGCAAGCAGTAATCTGGGGTGTCGGTGTTGGGCAGCGCGACGCCACGATAGTCCACCGCCACCGTGCGTGTGAAGGTGTTTTGCCCCAGCGCAATTTCGGCGACATAGTTCGTCTGACCCCACCCTGCGGGGCTGTTGATGGACACAATCATATTGCCCCAGCCTGCAGGCGGCGGTGAAATGACCGTCACATCCATCACCACAAGATCGGCACGGCGCACCATCGCTGCCAAGTTCGGCACGCTGCCGTCGCCACCGCCGTTGAACAGCCACTTGAATCCGCCCAGATTGCTCACGCGCATTTGACCGGCCACCCAGCTCAGCGTGATACCTGGTTGTGGATTGCCCTCAGAGTCAGTGATTCTGAATCCCTGCAAGTCGTTGTCGAAGGTAAACGCCAGCATTTCGCATGCGGGGCGGTACAAGCGCAGATTGTCAAAGTAGAGTTCGTGCGCTGCGCCCGCGTTCATCCCAAAGTTGATTTGAAACCAAGCCACATTCGGGTCAGGCAACGGCAACTCCTCCAGATCGAGCAGAACTGTGCGCGTAGCGGACTGCGCGGATGTGCGCGGCAGCCCAAACGAGAATCGGGTTTGGCGCCACTCGAGCTGCGGATCGTTGAGAGAGACTATCATATTTGCCCACGGCACACTGCGCCCTGGAGCTACAGTCACATCCAACAGTAACTTCTTGCTTACCTGCAGATAGGGAAGTAGCTCGTCGCGCACGCCGTTGCTGCCCAACCATTGGAAGTCGTTGGCAGGCATGCTGACACCCATCGAGTACTGACCGTGTGTGACGCCAAGGGTTGCACGGAACACCTGCCAGCCTGCAGGTACGTTGTTGGCGAACCCGTGCAGGTCTTCTGGCTCAAACGAATACACAATCTGCGCGGGCGCAGTCGCAACCAAGAGTGCGCCCAGTGAAACACCAAGCCACCAGTAGGCACGCTTCATCGCTCTGAACCTCCTTGCGTTGAAACGCTTCAACGCACCTCTATTATACACCAATTCCAGAGCCGACTCCTGCCGATGGAAGGCGAATTTTGGGAAAATCGGGGCGAATTCGTAAAAGCGGGTATATTTACGGGCATGGAGCTTGCGGCACTGGTAAGGCGCGTGCTGGAAGGAGACGACTTAGACGCGGCGCAAGCGGAGGCGCTGATGGACGCCATGATGCAGGGCGCGCTCACGCCTGTTCAAATCGCGGGCGTGCTGATGACCATGCGCACGCGGGGGGAGACACTGCAGGAACTGGTTGGTTTTGCGCGGGCGATGCGTGCGCACTCGGTAAAAGTGCCGATCGAGAACCCTGACCTGCTGGATACCTGTGGCACGGGGGGTGATACGCTTGAGACGTGGAACCTCTCCACAGCAACGGCGTTTGTGGTTGCAGCGGCGGGCGTCCCTGTGGCGAAGCACGGCAATCGCGCGGTGAGCAGTCGCTGCGGGAGCGCGGATGTGCTGGAAGCGCTGGGCGCAAACCTGAACCTAACTCCTGAGCAGATAGCGCAGGGGATTGAGCAGGTGGGCGTGGGTTTTATGTTCGCTCCGCTGCATCATCCTGCAATGCGCCATGTCGCGCCCGTGCGCCGCGAGCTAGGCGTGCGCACTGTGTTCAATCTGCTCGGACCGCTTACGAACCCCGCTAATGCCCGTAAGCAGCTTTTGGGCGTGTTCAGTTGGGAGTGGCTCACGCTGATTGCCGAAGCGCTGGCGCAGCTGGGTACAGAGCGGGCGCTGGTCGTTCACGGTATGGACGGCTTGGATGAGGTCTCTCCCATCGG
>JANXCK010000089.1 GCA_025060055.1 Fimbriimonadales bacterium
ACTCTTGGGCATCCGACGCGCTTGGTCTGCTGAAGGCAGGTAGCGAAAGCGCACCAGCGCCACATCGCGCAGCGAAACGCGCAAAGGCACTTCCACTGTAATCTGGTTGCGGTCATATTCAGGCAGGAATCGCCCCTGCGCGACGATGCGAGACCGCCCATCCAGAACAAGCAGCGTGTCGTCTTTGGGAATAGCCGGGGTACGGAACCACAACGCGCCAGAGTTGTGCGCGTAGACGATGAGATAGTCGTTCGTGTGGATACCAACCACATACACGGACTGGTCGAGTTTAGCAATCGCGTCTCGGTTGAGTGCCTGAAGCGACAGGATGAGGCGCGTTCCGCCCGCATATTCTTCCACGCGACAATCCGCGAGCTGGAAAGGCGGTTTGATGACGGTTTGCTCGCCCGTTTTGGGATGGGCAACTCGTATCTCAGAGGGATTATGCACGCGCTTTTCTACAGGCGGAGGGTTGAGTGCCCTCCAGACAATCCACCCGCCGCCCAGCAGCAAGAGGATGCTGGCAACTATGAGCCAGCGTCCTGTTGAGTCCTGAATCTGGGCTGACCGGTTCGCGGACATAGTCTCACCTACTTCGCAGAGGCCTCAGAGTGGGCTTCAGATAGCCGCAACGCCCAATCTCTGCCTACCAAGGGGTTCTATTAGGATTAGGGGATTCCTGCCGTTAGGTCGCAGCGTTTTGGGTTAGAGACAGGTTTGGGAACCTTTGTCGCCTCACACCTGTCCAAACTACCAGAGGTGCGAACACCTCAGAACGAAGGAGGTTCAACTATGGGTACTTTACGGTGGTCTAACCAATTTCGTGTTCGAAGCGGTGTCGCTCCGTTGCTCGTCTCTGGTCTTGTCGTGCTAACAGCGTTACCTGCGTTCTCCCAGTCCATCCGATGGTTCCCCGAAATCAATCCCACCAGCAACGATTCGGGCAGTCTGGCGTGGGACGTTTCGGCGGACGGTCAGGTGATTGTGGGCAGTATCCGCGTCAGCGACGGTTTTCGCCCCTTCCGCTGGACACGCGACGGCGGGTACCAACTCCTTGCGGACATCTCAGGCGGTGCGTTCAGCATCTCCGCTGATGGACGCGTGGTGGTGGGCTTCGTCGGCTCGCCCAACCGTGCCTTCCGCTGGACAGAAACCGAAGGGCTACAACTGCTCCCCACGCTCGGCAACGGCACGCACTCGGCACGCGGTGTCTCGGCGGACGGCAGCGTGATTGTCGGGGTCGGCGTCTTGCCAGGTGGTGGCATCACCGCTGTGCGCTGGACTGCTGCGGGGATTGAGTCGATTGCTCCAGGCGGTCAGGCGTGGGGCGTCTCGGCGGACGGCACGGTAGTGGCAGGCGGTGGCTTTGTGGGCGGCGGACTGTTCACCGCGTTCCGCTGGACAGAGACGGGCGGGCTGCAGACTCTTTCGGGAGTTGCAACCGCTTTTGCGTGGGACGTCTCGGCAGACGGCTCCACAGTGGTGGGGTTCTACCAAACCGCTGGCGGCTCCCGTGCGTTTCGGTGGCGTCCCGACAGCGGCGCGTTCCAAGACTTGGGCACGCTGGGCGGACGCAGCAGCATCGCCTTCGGAACCAACAACGACGGCTCGGCAGTGCTGGGGCTGAGTGAAAAAGCAGGTGGCGGTGCGCGTGCGTTCATCTGGACGGAAGCCGAAGGGATGCGCGACCTCAACGAAGTGTTCCCTGAAGCCGTGAGCGACGGCTCAGTGCTCATCAGCGTGCGCGCCGTGTCGCTGGACGGGCGCTACATCGTAGGCTGGGGCGATCGTCCGAACGGGCGTCGTGAGGCATTCGTGCTGGACACGTGGCGCTCTGGAGCAGCGCGTCCTGGCAACTGCGTGGACGACGACGACCTGCTGGCAGTGCTGTTCGCGTTCGGCACGCGCGGTACGGGCTACACACGCCACGAGGACATCAACAAGGACGGGATCGTGGATGATCGGGACTTGTTGATTGTGTTGTCCAACTTCAGGCGTGGGTGTCAGTGAGGCTCTTGTGTTTTGCTCCTCTCTAACAGGGGGGAGCTGCGTGGGGTGATTTGACTTTGGGCAGGCTCCCAGCCTGCCCACGCAGCAAGGCAAACCATTCTTGCACAGGAGAGTTCTAATGCATGGAGTTAGGTTGTTCGGTTTAGGAAAGTGCGTGTCGGGGTATCGCGTTTTTGTGGCAGTCTCTGTAGTCGCGTGTTGTGCGGCGCTGCAGCTGAGCGCACCTGCTCAAAGTCGCCCCGATGTCGTTTGGCTAATAGGCGGCACTCTGCATGAGGATGTAGGCGCAGTTGCGTTCCTGCCTGACGGGGAACACTTCGTCAGCACAGGGCGACCTTCCAAGCTCTGGCGAATCAGTGGGAATCGCTTTGTGTTAGTGCGCACTTTGCATCCGAATCGGATTAGCGTCTCGCATAATGGTCTGTACTGGGCAGTGGAGGAGCATATTTCGCCTTCGGAGAACTATGTAGTGGTGCGGCGCACGCTGGACGGCGCGCTCATCCGCCGTATTCGAATGCCATACACGAACCTGGATCCCTACAATCGCGCCTTGAGGCTGGCTGTCTCCTCTGACGGACAGTATGTGGCTGCTACGTACTTGAGCCGAACCTATCTGTGGCGTTGTACCGATGGCACACAGGTGTACGCCCTGGAACAGGCGGGTCCGCACGATGCGCCGTACAGCGCAGTTAGCTTCTCCCGTGACGATCAGTATCTGCTTGTGGCTGGAATCGGCGTGCGGCGCGTACGATTAGCAGACGGGCAGGAGCAGATAGTTAGCTCCGTCACTTATAGGTCTGTCACAGGCGTGGTTGCTTCACACGATAACGAATACATTGCGCTCGTCGCAAACCACTCGCTCAACTATGGCAGTGGGCAATCGGCAACAGTTTATGTGCTGCGCACCCGGGACGGCGCTCAGCTGTTTAGTCAAAACACTCCGATTGGAGTGTTTTCATCCCCCGTTTTCTCGCCCGATGGGCAGCTGCTCGTGATTCCTGGGTGGAACGGGATATTAGCGTTAGGCGTTCCCAGAGGCGAGTGGCGTTTCATCATTCCGCGAACCTCTGCGCACGCTGTGGCGTTTGTTCCCAACGCTGACCGACTTGTGTCGTATGGGTACGAGATTACGCTGTGGCAAGTCGGGCGAACCAACTGGACGCGCTTGGCGGACTACTATCGAGCGTTGTTCAGCGCGAGCTTTTCTCCTGATGAGCGACTGATTGCGACCAACTCAGTTTGGGTTCTTAGAACCTCGGACGGCTCGGAGGTTGTCTCTTTGCCGCAAGCAGGACGACCAGCCTTCTCTCCCGATGGCACTTACCTTGCGGCAACGTCGTCCTCTGGGGTTCGCATCTGGCGCACCGCAGACTGGCAACTTGAGCGTACCCTTCCTGGGTGGTTGCGTGTCGGCTTTTCCCCAGACGGTCAAGCGCTGGCGTTGGAGACACACGATGGGACTGTGTTCTACCGTACTTCCGACTGGACAGCGTATTTTAGCTTGCCTTCTGTGAATATCTGTTTCGTTGGCGATGGACGGCAGTTTGTGGAACACGACAATGCTGCAAATGTGTTGCGTGTGCGTCGCACTGCCGACGGCGAGCTCGTGCGTACAGTCCGCCTGCCCGCTACGTGGCAGCGATCAGTCCAGCTGCTCCAGAGTTCGCCCAACGGTCAGTATGTGATGTTCAGGAACGTTCTTGCTACCCGTTGGGTCTTGTATCTCCTGCGTCTGTCGGATGGGGCGACAGCCTTTATTCAGACTGGACGCGAAAGTAGCCCCGAAGCGACATTCACTCCTGACGGGCGCTACATCGTGTCGGTCGATCGATCGTCTCTGTGCTTTTGGCGCATGAGCGACCTGCGACTGGCGCTGGAGTACACGGAAGAGATTGTGGGGCGTCCGAATGCGATTGTTTTTTCGCCTTCGGGCAGACTATTCGCCTACGCGCGAGAGGATGGCACACTGATACTGTTGCGCAATCCGTTTTACAGGGCGTTGCCTGGCGATGTGAACCGAGACAGCTGTGTCAACGAGGTCGACCTAATCGCCGTGCTACAGGCGTTCGGCACTGCAGGCGCAGCGTTGCCCGAAGACACGAATGACGACGGACGAGTGGACGATAGAGACCTCCTCGCGGTGCTGTTCGCTTTCGGCGAGGGATGCTCGTAAGTCCCTCAGTGTGAAGTTGTCCTGAAAGACTGTTCAATACCAATCGGCGTTTAAAGGAGCGCAGTCGTCGGGGACGCCGACGCTACGGTAGGGGCGCGCCCCCGTGCGCGCCCAATTTCGGGGCAACACCTTTCACAGGGCAGACACAGGGGTCTGCCCCTACACTCGTCGGCGGGACGCCGACGCTACTTGGTCAGGTTCTACTCCGCGCTATCTGCCGTGCGAAACAGAGGATCCAGCACCTCCGAATACTGGTGTTCAATCGCCGCAAAGGTGAGATCAAGCGCAAGCGTCCACAGTAGCATCACTGCTTTCTCAGCAGGCAGGTCTAACACATCGACGAAAAACTCCTTCATGACCTCTTCATAGGTACGCGCGCTCTCGACGGGCATTTCGTAGCGTTCGCTGTAGCGGCGTTGATTGTCCCACGCCTCCTGTTGGAGCCTGTCCAGGAACTCGCGTACATTAGCAGGCGTGGCGTTTTGCAGATTGGGTCCGAACTCCGCTTCCACTCGTTGCTTAAACTCAGTCAATCGCACAGGCACACCTCGCACATGATTGTACCTCATCTGCATTTGTACCTTCACGAGAGGGCGAGCAAACCTTCGCCTCGCCTACACTGTCAGAAAGAGCAACGGGGGGCGAGAGCGGCGCGGGTTTCTGACAGACCGCCACTAAGCTCACGCCGAACGGCAAGTTCAGGCGCGTCATCAGACGGCTTTCCCAATCCTGCAGGCGCACAAGGGCGTCGTTGAGCCAGCGCGGCACGGGCACGACCGTCGCCGCAGGCGCACCGGGACGCAGCCAATCCAGCCACCGCGCCAGCGCAATCAGGGGAAGCAGGAAGGTGAGCGAGTAGGAGAGTTTGCGCACCTGAAAGCCCGCCTCAGAGAGGCGCGTCCGCAGCGCGCGCGCCGTGTAGCGGCGGTAGTGTGCCAGTGCAAGGTCGTGCTTGCTCCAAAGCCAGCGATAAGCAGGCGCACTGAGAATCAGGTAGCCGCCCGGCTGCAGCACGCGATACAGCTCGCGCAGCGCGGGACGCTCATCGGGCAGATGCTCCAGCACATCGAGCGCGAAGGTGACCTGAAACGCCTCGCTAACAAATGGCAACGCCTCCAGCCGCGCTTGGACGACTGTCAGTGCACCGCGCTGGCGCGTGAGACGCAGCGCCGCAGGCTCGATATCGACTCCGACGGCGCATCCCAGCTGGCTCAGTTCGTGCAGCAGCGCACCTGTGCCACACCCCGCGTCCAGTAGCCTGCCCGTGAGCGACGGGACATACGCCTGCATCAGTGCGCGTGCGAGGCGACGCCGCGCCACGAACCACCAATAGTCGCCCTCGCGCTGATACATGCGCAGGTACTCTTGGAGATGCATTGCGACTTAGTTCATCCTGTGGCACGGGCAGTCCTGTCCGTGCTTTCGTCGGCGTGGACGCCGACGCTACCGTAGCGTCCGCGTCTCGCGGACGAGCCGTCGGCGCGGACGCCGACGCTACCGTAGCGTCCGCGTCTCGCGGACGAGCCGTCGGCGCGGACGCTGACGCTACGGCTTGGACACGACTGTCCAAGCCACAGCGTGGCACACACCTCAATGGCTCAACTCCTGTTGCTCCGCCGCTTGCACTGTGTTTTGGAGCAACATCGCCACAGTCATCGGACCGACGCCGCCGGGCACGGGCGTAATCGCGGAAGCGATGCGCGCTGCCGATTCGAACGCCACATCGCCCACATCGCCCGCGCGCCCCGCCACGCGATTGTAGCCCGCGTCAATCACCACCGCACCCGGCTTGAGCATCTCG
>JANXCK010000056.1 GCA_025060055.1 Fimbriimonadales bacterium
ACGGCGATTTGCACGGCGTAGCCGTTGCCCGTGCCGAGTTCCTCGCCGATGTAAAGCATCGGCGCCTCATCGCGCTCGCCCTCGCCGATGACCACGACGCCCTTCATATCGATGTCGCCCAAAGTGCGGCGCATCGCCTCGCATGCGGCTTGGTCTACTGCGTGGCGGTCGCCTTTGCCAACCCAACGACCCGAACTGAGTGCAGCAGCTTCGGTTGCCCGTACGAAATCCATGCCCAGATTGCGATCCATACGATTTCACCTCGTGTGCATGTCTGCATCGACGGGGCTAATTTTCGCCAGGTGGGCGCGATTTCCTGCTATGCTCAACGGTTGGTATAATCCCCGTCGTATGGCGCGTACAAGTGCTTGGGCAGCTCGTGTTCAGGCAGGGCGTGAAATCGGGCGGGTCGGCGTTGGCGTTGCGCTGGCGGCGGTGGCGGAGGCGACGGAGTGGCTGGGTACGAGCGATCTGCCCTCTGCGCTGCTGGCAGCCGTAGCGATTGGGATCGCGGGGCGCGGTGTGCTGATGCAAGGGCTTATCGCGCTTAGCCAACTTCGCCCGAACATCTACCTGCTGATGACTTTGGCAAGCGCAGGAGCTATCGCGCTGGGCAAGTGGGGCGAGGCGGCAGTCGTGCTTACGCTTTACGCGCTCGCTGAGCTTTTAGAGCAGCATGCTGCCCAACGCTCGGAGCGCAGCCTGCGTGCAGCGCTCGAACTCGCGCCCGCTGAAGCCACCGTGCAAACGCCCGACGGCGCATGGCATACCCTACCGATTAGTCAAGTAAGTGTCGGGCAACGGATTCGCATCAAGCCAGGCGAGCGTATCCCGCTGGACGGCAAGGTTGTGGGCGGCGCGTCGGCGGTCGACCAGTCGCCCATCACGGGCGAGAGCGTGCCTGTAGAGAAAGCGGTGGGCGATTCGGTGTACGCTGGCTCGTTGAACTTGCACGGCTCGTTGGAGGTGGAGGTCGCCGCGACGGCGGACGAGACGCTGGTGGCGCACATCGCGCGCACTGTGGCGCAGGCGCACGCGCGTCGGGCGAAGGTTGACCGCTTCATCGATCGCTTTGCACGGGTCTACACACCGCTGATGCTGTTGCTGGCGACAGGCGTTGCCGTGTTGCCCCCTGTGCTGCTAAGTGCGCCGTTGAGTGAGTGGCTGTATCGTGGTCTGGTGTTTCTGGTGCTGGGTTGCCCGTGCGCGTTGGTGATTAGCACGCCCGTGACGCTGCTGCGCGCGCTGACGGGGCTGGCGCGGCGGGGTGTGGTGGTCAAGGGCGCGGTCGTGCTGGAGCAAGCAGCGAGGCTGCGTGCCTTCGCCTTCGACAAAACGGGCACGCTCACCTACGGCAGACAGCGTGTGGAGGTCGCCCGCAGCCTCGATCGCCAACCGCTGATAGCGCACATGGAGATCGCCTTGAGCCTCGCGATGTACTCAGAACACCCGCTTGCTCAGGCAATCCGTGACTACTGCCTACAGCATGGGGCGACAGGACGGGCTATCGAGTCGTTCGAAGCGACGCCAGGGCTGGGCATCAGTGGGGTCGCTGGCGGCAAAGCCTTTCGGATGGGCAGTCATCGGTTCGTGGAACAGCATAATGCCTGCTCTAAGCCACTGGAAGCGGTTCTGGAGGAGCTGGAATCGCGCGGGCTGACGACGGTGGTGCTGTTTGACCATCAGCCGCGCGCGGTGTTCGCGCTGCGCGACCAGATTCGCCCTGACGCATCTCAAGCGGTGGCGCAGTTGCACGCGCTGGGACTGCACACCGCGCTGCTGACGGGGGATACGCCCGTCAGCGCGGAGGTGATTGCGCGACAGGTCGGCGTTCGGGAGCATTCCGCCGCGCTGTTGCCCGACGAGAAGGCGCGAGCAATCCAGTTGCTCCAAGCGCGGTTTGGGCAAGTGGGGATGGCAGGCGACGGAATCAACGACGCGCCCGCGCTTGCCGTGGCGCAAGTGGGCGTCAGCTTCGCCGAGCGCGGCACGGACCTCGCGTTAGAGACCGCCGATGTTGCTCTGATGCGCCACGATTTGACGCTGATTCCCGCGCTGATTGTCACGGCGCGCCGCGCCCTGCAGATTATTCGGCACAACATCGCCTTCGTGCTGATGCTGCGGGCGGTTTTTATCGCGCTTGCGCTCACAGGCAACGCCACACTGTGGGCAGCGATTATGGCAGATATGGGCGTGACGCTGCTGGTAATCGCCAACGGATGGCGGGCGGGGCGATGACCTCTGGGGCGGAGCGGGTGGGATTCGAACCCACGAGACCCCTTTCGGAGCCTACACGATTTCCAGTCGTGTCCCTTCAGCCGCTCGGGCACCGCTCCACGCTAACCTATATATTACCCCAAGCGTCGTTTAAGTAGGGTAGTACATCGACACAGCGGCTGGTACATCGGGTATACTTTTGGGCGGCATGTTGGTGCCGCTGGCGGTTTGCTCTAATAAGAAACGGTTTTCTACGGAGGGAAGCCTTGCGGAACAAGGGCGCATTAGGATGGTTGCGGCAGATACCCCCGCGACGCTGGGCGGCGTTTCTCAGGGCGGTGTTCACAGATATTTGGCTGATTTCAGCGTCGTTGGCGCTGGCGGTTGGTCTTGTGCAGGATTTCCGATACACGCCCCACGATGTGCAGATGCTCCAGTGGCTCTCGCCGATACTCTCGTTGCTGGGTACGGGCGGATTGTTCCACTATGGACTGTATCGTGTGCATAGTCGTTATGCGGGCATCACCGACCTGTTTCGCCTGCTCAAGGTCAGTTTTGGGTTGAGTACCGCCTGTCTCATCGGGCTGCTGGCGTTTGCGCACGCCGAGAACCGCCCTTTTTCGCTGGCGGAATGGGTGTTGTTCGGCTTTTTGTCGACCACCTTGCTTTCATTGCCCCGCATCGGGCGTCGCCTGTATGACTGGTACTTAGCATACTCCAAAAACACCATACCGCGTCGGCGCGCGTTGGTAGTGGGCGGAGGCGATACAGGCGAGATTGTGATGCGCGAGGCGCGGCGCAACCCGCAAGCCGACTTACACATCGTGGGCTTCGTAGACGACGATCCACACAAGCACGCTATGCACATCCACGGCTATCCTTGCCTCGGCACACTGGAAGACATCCCGCAAATCGCTGCCGAATACGGTGTCCACGATGTGATTATCGCGATTTCGTCGGCGGACGGGGAAGTCGTGCGGCGTATCATGAGCCTCTGTCGTGCGACCAACGCGCGTGTGCGTATCGTGCCCCCCTTTCAGACCACCCTTGAGCAGGGGTTCCAACTGACCCAGATTCGCGAGGTGAACATCGAGGACTTGCTTCGGCGCGCCCCTGTGCAGTTCGACCTGCGTTCGGTCGCGGAGTATGTCGCAGGCGAGCGCGTGTTGATTACGGGCGCGGGCGGCTCCATCGGCAGCGAGCTAGCACGCCAGATTGCTGACTTAGGACCTGCCAGCCTTGCGTTGTTAGGTAAAGGTGAAAACAGTATCTACCAGATTGAGCAAGAACTACGCACCCGCGCCAGCTACGAACCGGAGTGCATTATCGCTGATGTGCGCGATGCCACGCGAATCGACGCCATCTTTCGGCAACGGCAACCCACTCTCGTGTTCCACGCGGCGGCGCATAAGCATGTGCCCCTGATGGAGGCGAACCTAATCGAAGCCATCAAAAACAACGTGCTGGGCACTTGGGTGATGGCAGAGACGGCACGCCGACACGGCGTGCGCAAGTTCGTGTATGTCTCCACCGACAAGGCGGTCAATCCCGTCAGCATCATGGGGGCGACCAAGCGCGTGGGCGAGATGATTGTCAGCGCGTTGGCACGCGAAAGCGAGACGGAGTTCGCCATCGTGCGCTTTGGCAACGTGCTGGGCAGTCGCGGCAGCCTCGTGCCCACACTTCAAGCGCAAATCGAGGCGGGCGGTCCCGTTCGTATCACGCATCCTGAGATGCAACGCTACTTTATGAGCATCAACGAAGCGGTTCACCTCATCCTCCGCGCAGGCGCGTTCGCCAGCCACGGCGACATCTACATCCTCGATATGGGCGAACCCATCAAGGTTGTGGACATGGCATACGACCTGATTCGCCTATATGGGCTGGTGCCAGGGCAGGACATCCAGATTGTGTTCACAGGCGCGCGCCCTGGCGAGAAACTGCACGAGCAGCTGTTCCACGACGCCGAAGTGCTGGAAAGCACGCCCAACCCCAAGATTAAGCGCGTGCGTAACCACGAAGCCCCCGACTGGAGCTGGCTGCAGAGTCAGCTGGAGACGCTGATGAACTTGTGCGAGAAGGAGCAGCCAGAGCAGGCGCGGATTATGCTGATGGAACTGGCGACGGGCAAGCTGGCAACCTACTCAGTACCTGGACGGGGGGCGAGTCGCGGTTGAGGCGCAGCAGCGCGGTCGCTCTTTCACTGCTCCTTATGCAGGGCTGGGCGCAGCAGCTGCCCCCGCGCGACGACCCGCTCTACACCTACCTGGTGCGCGTGCAGCCGACTCCCGCCACACTTTTGCGCACCGCGCGCAGTGCCGATGAGTGGCTAAACCTGCTTGCTGATGAGCCATCCTCGACAGCCCAGTTTGCCCGCTGGAAACTGAACGCCGAGCCTGAACTACCTACGAACACCGTCTTGGTTGCGGGCGAAGTGCAAGCCTTCGCGTTCCCCCGCGGGAGTGAGTGGCGCACTGCAGAAGGCATCTACCGCGTCGTGAGTGCGTGGGCAATCAGCCGCCACGCGCTGCTGGAAGTGGTTGTGAGCGACGCCCGTCGCCGCGCGGGGGTCAACCCCAGTGCGTTCGGCACTGTGACCTACACTGCACTGACGCTGCAAACAGGAACCCCACGCTGGCAACTGGGCTACAGCACGCTCCGCTGGGCAGGCGGCTACAGCGGCAGCCTGCTGGTGAACGACGAGTCGCCCCCTGTGCCCCACGCCAGCGTCCAGCTGCCAGTGCGCATCCCTTTGCTGGGCACATGGCGGTTCGAGCAGTTTCTAAGCCAGTTCGAGCAAGACGGCGCACCCACTTGGTGGGGCGCGCGCCGCGCGGAGCGCGACTTCGGCACGCGCTGGACACTGATGGTTGCTGAAGCGTTCAAAGCGCTCGAACTGCCCAACGGCGCACTCAGCCAAATCGTGCCGTACTACCTTTACCAGAGATGGTTCAGCACCGCGCAGCGCGGATCGGGCTGGTTCAACTACTTGGTGGAAGTGGGAGTGGTCTACAAGCCTGATGCGCAGAACCGCGTGTACCTGTTTTGGCTGATTGACGACTTGCGTGCGCCGACGGCGCTGGGCGGCGCGCCGATTACCCCGCGCAAGGTGGCTGTGCTGATTGGAGCGCGCCTGCATCCCGCGCCGAACACCCGCCTGATTCTGGAGTGGGCACGCTCCGATGGCACGCTCACGGGCGGCGTGTACGACGCTTCAGGACACACCCGCCGCTACGCCTACTACTACAAAGACCTGCCACTGGGTCATCCGATTGGCGCGAATCGCATCGGCTTCTACGCCCGTGCTGAACATCAGCAAGGGCGCTGGTTCTGCGCGCTCGATTACGCGACACTGCGCCGTTTCCACGCATACCGCCCTGGCGAACGCGGCTTCACGCTGGAACTGCTGATAGGCTATCAAGCAACCGAGCGCAGCATACTGAGCGTGCATTATCGCGTGCGTCACCTGCGGAATGATGGCGCACCTGACCGCCGCGCAGGGTGGTACCTTCAAGCAACAGCGCACTTTTGATTGAGTTTACCGCGCTGCAGGAGATTTCGAACATCCGTTCGAAGTTTAAGCCCTATGAACCGCATCGTGATCAAAAGCCCTGCGGACGGCAGCATCGTGGGCGAGGTCGCCGTCACGCCGCCTGAAGCGATTGCTGCGATGGTGGAGCGAGCGCATCGGGCGTACTCGGCGTGGCGTGCTGTGCCGTTGCACCAGCGCGTGGAGCCGCTGCGCCGTCTCAAGCGACTGATTCTGAAGGAGCGCCACGCGATTGCCGAGCTGGTCGCGCGGGAGCAAGGCAAGCCGCGCATCGAGGCGATGATTGTGGAGTTGTTCCCGCCGCTGGATGCGAGCGCGTTTCTCGCCTACGAGGGGGTGCGCCTGCTGCAGCCGCGCCGCGTGCGCTCCAAAAACCCGTTCTTCAGCGACCGTCGCAGCACTTACTATTTTCAGCCTTACGGCGTGTGGGCGGTGATTGCCCCGTGGAACTATCCGTTCACCATCCCGATGACGCAGTTGATGGCGCTCACGCTGGCGGGCAACGCAGCGCTGCTGAAGCCTTCACCCCTGACCCCACTCACGGGCGCAAAAATCGTCGAGCTGTTCGAGCAGGCAGGCTTTCCTGAAGGGCTGGTGCAAGTTGTGCAAGGTGGTGCGCCTCAAGGCGAAGCGCTGCTCGCAAGCCCTACAGTGCGCGGCGTGATTTTCACAGGCAGCGTGCCGATTGGACGCCTCGTCGCTGCGCAAGCTGCCCACACCAACAAAAAGGTGATTCTGGAGCTGGGGGGCAAAGACCCTGCGCTCGTGCTTGCCGACGCTGACCTGAAGCATACGGCACAGGGCATCGCGTGGGCGTCGATGGTGAACGCGGGTCAAACCTGCGCTTCGATTGAGCGTGTGTATGTGGAGCGACGCCTCTATGAGCCGTTGCTGAATGCGCTGCGCGAGGAACTTGCCCAAATCCGCATCGGTCATCCGCTCAGCAAGGAAACCGATATGGGTCCGCTGACTGCGCGGTTCCAGCTGGAGCGCGTGCAACGGCACATCGAGGACGCGTGTGCGAAGGGCGGACGAGTTCTGTTAGGCGGGCGCGTCCGCACGGACTTGGGCGAACTCTACCACGAGCCGACCCTGATTGCCGATGCGACCGACGAGATGCTCGGAATGCACGAAGAGACTTTCGGACCGCTGGTGATGGTGCAGCCTGTCGACAGCGCGGAAGAAGCCGTGCGCAAGGCGAACGCGAGCGCGTTCGGGCTCACCGCGTCCATCTGGACGCGCGACCCGCGTAAAGCGGCTCACCTTGCGCCGCTGTTGGAGTGCGGCTCGGTCAGCATCAACTCGCATATCGTCGCGTATGGCGATAGCTACGGCGTGTGGGGTGGCTTCAAAGACTCAGGCGTCGGGCGCACACACGGCGAGTTCGGTCTTTACGAATTGGTGCAGGTGCAATATGTAAGCGAGGTCTATACGGGCAAGCCCGAGCTGTGGTGGTATCCCTACAGCGAGCGCGTGCATCGGATTACCGACTGGCTGATGGAGTTTCTGGCGGAGCCGAGCCTGAAGCTGGGGGGCAAGACGCTGCGTCGCTTGCTGCCCGAAATGCGCTACCTGACACGCCACTTCTCGCCCGCGAAGATGACCCGCGGGATGCTTCGCTACCTGCGGTAAGGTACAATCCTGAGCGTTTTAGGGAGGTCGACAATGCGCATTCGGATAGGAATCAACGGTTTTGGGCGTATCGGGCGCCTGACGCTGCGTGCCATCCGCAAGCACTACCCGAACGACTTCGATGTGGTCGCTATCAACGACCTGACCGACGCCCACAGCAACGCGCACCTGTTCAAGTACGACACCACCTACGGAACCTATCCAGGCGAGGTGCGGGCAGAGGAGAACGCGATTGTGATTGACGGCGACCGAATCCGCGTGTTCGCCGAGAAAGACCCCGCTCATATCCCGTGGGGCGATGTAGGCGCGGATATCGTCGTGGAGGCGACGGGCGTGTTCACAGAAGCGGAAAAAGCCGCAGCGCACCTGAAAGGTGGCGCAAAGAAGGTGATTATCACTGCCCCTGCTAAAAACGAAGACATCACCATCGTAATGGGAGTGAACCACGAAGCATACAACCCCAGCCAGCACCACATCATCTCGAACGCCTCATGCACCACTAACTGCCTTGCGCCCGTGAGCAAAGTGCTGCACGAGAACTTCGGCATCGAGTACGGCATTATGACCACCGTCCACGCCTACACGAACGACCAGCGTATCCAAGACCAGGTGCATAAAGACCTGCGCCGCGCTCGCGCAGCAGCAGCGAACATTATTCCCACCTCTACGGGCGCTGCGAAAGCGATTCATCTCGTGCTGCCCGAG
>JANXCK010000156.1 GCA_025060055.1 Fimbriimonadales bacterium
TGTTGCCCTCACCCCCTGCCCCCTCTCCCACCGCGTGGGAGAGGGGGAATTTGGCTCCCCTCTCCCGCGCTGCGGGAGAGGGGCTGGGGGTGAGGGAACAACGGCATTTGAAACCCCGAACAGAATTTTGCGGGGTGTCAACTGCTGCGTGGCGCCTCATTCCCGCCAGATTCTCTCGAACACCCACGCGCCGCCTGCGCCGAGCGCCAGCGCGTAGCCAAACACGCCTTGCAACGGCTCTGCAGGGAACACCCCCTCGATGGTTTGGCGTGTGCCAGCAATTAGCAGCAGCATCAAAGGCAACAGTAGCGGAAAGGTCAGTCCTGCCAAAAGCGCGCCGCGCACAGCGGTCTGCGCTGCTAACGCGCTGCAGAGCGTCAATACGCTGGTCATGCAGAACCCGCCTCCAAGCCACAGCAGCAACCAGCTCTCCCACCGCCCTGCAAGCGGCGCAACCAGCAAGCCATACAGGGGTATCAGCACCCCGCTCAGCAGTCCGTATAGAGTGGCGTGGAACAGCCACTTGCCCCAGAACACGCTGGCGGGGCGTGCCGCCACGCGCAGCAGGTCTGCCGTGCCCGCCTCCTCTTCGGCGATGAACCCGCGCGCCAGCGCGGGTAGCATCCCAAACAGCAGGGCGACCCAGAACAGCCCCGCCTGCAGTCCCGACGAAAGTGCCTGTCCCAGCGCGGCGAAGCCGACACCGACCACCGTCGCCACACCCATCAGCAGCGAGGCGGTCAGCCCCTGCCGCTGACGCCACTCCTGACGCAAATCCTTGCGCCAGATGGCAAGCACTTCACGCGCCCAGCTCCAGCGCGAGGTCGCCCCATACGGCGCACTCGGCGCGATTGGTCGCAAAGAGGGCGATTCCATAGCGGGTTTGCTCATCCAGCACTTGCCTCAGCAGTTTCAAGCCCGACGCATCCAGTCCCGCGTCGGGTTCGTCCAGCAGCAGCAGAGGGGGCGCGCCGTAGGTCGCTATCGCTAAGCGCAATCGCTGGCGCATCCCCGCCGAGTAGGCACGGGTTCGCTCGTGGGCGCAACCTGCCAGCTCAAACCGTTCCAAGTGCGCCAGCAAAGTGTCGCGGTCGCAGGGCAAGCCGCGCGTCTGCGCCCACCAGTGCAGATGCTCGTAGCCCGTCAACTCGCGATAGAGCGCGCCTTCCACAGCGCACCAGCCCAGAAAGCGCGTTCGGTTGGGCAGCGACTTTCCGTCGCAAGACAGGCTGACCGTGCCTTCGGTAGGCGCAAGCAGCCCCGCGATTAGTCGGATGAGCGTGCTTTTGCCTGAGCCGTTCGCCCCGCGCACGACCAACACCGTGCCTGAGGACACCTGCAGCTCCAGCCCGCGAAAAACCCAACGGTCACCGAACCGCTTGCCCAACCGATGGCACTCCAAAGTCCACTGCCGCATCCGCTGCACAAGTGTACCTGCGATGGATAATCTCTGCAAGGGCGTGAGAGACTGCATAAGAAATAGCGCACATACCCAACGGCTGAAGCCGTTCCTATGCAAACGAAGCCCGCCTTCGCGGGCTAAAAGAGCCGACGCAGGTCGGCTTAGTCTGCACAGGAACGGCTTTAGCCGTCAAGAACGCCAAGCTAACTTCTTAAGCAGTCTCTGAGAGGCTGTTGAAGAATGCGAGCGGGCTTTCGTGGCGTCGGCGTCCGCGCCAGCAGCAGCGCACGGGACGATGGCGTCCGCGCCATCGGCTCGCGACTGGCAGAATGCCGTCGCACTGCTCACTCAACCGCGCTGTAGGCTCTTATCACGGAACCTGCGCCTAATACGGCGTTGCGCAGGCGCACATGCGGTTCAATCAGGCACTCGTCGTCGATGATGCAATCCACGAGGTGGCAGCCGTCGCCGATTTGCACGCGTTCACCCAAGATGCAGCCGTGCAGCACGCTGCCCCCACCCACAGAACTGCCTGCCCCAACCACGGTGTAGCCGATCAGCTGCACGCGCGCCTCTATGCGGACATTATCACCGATGTGGCAGCCTGCCTCAATTTCGGCGTCGGGTTCAATCTCCGCCTCGGCGCCCAGCCAGTAGCCCTGCGCCGTGCGGTAGCCAATGGGGGGTAGCACGGTCTTGACCTCGCCGCTAAGCAGAGCGCGAGTCGCACGCAAATACTGCGCGGGACGCCCGATATCGAGCCAGAAGCCTCTGCCCTCTACACCATACACAGGCGCACCCTCTGCCAGAATCTGTGGATAAAACTCGCGCTCAATCGAGCAGGGACGCAGCGGGATACGCGCCAGCGTCTCTGGCTCCATAACATAAATGCCCGCGTTGATGAAATCGCTGCCTTCCATCGGCTCGCCGCGGTCGGCAGCGCGTTTTTGCTCCTCAGTAGGTTCGAGGAACGCTTGCACACGCCCCGTCTCGCTCACCCGTATTACGCCGTAAGGATGCGGACGCCGCACGCGGTAGAGTGTGAGCGTGACCTGCGCGTGGTTCTCCAGATGCTGGCGCACAATCGCGCCGATGTCGAAGTCCGTAAGGATGTCGCCGTTGAACACAACGGCGCGGTCAGCAGGCAAGCCCTCAACGGCGTTGCGAATCGCACCTGCCGTGCCCAGCGGTTCGGTCTCAATAGCATAGCGCATGCGCACGCCGAAGCGGCTGCCGTCGCCAAAATGCGCCTCTATTCGCTCTGCCAGATAGTTCGTCGCAAAGACAATCTCGTCTGCACCTGCCGCCTTAAGCTGCGCCACTTGGTATTCCAAAAACGCGCGATTCGCCACAGGAATCAGCGGTTTTGGGCGACGCAGCGTCAGCGGACGCAAGCGTGTGCCAAAGCCTCCAGCGATGATGACGCCTCGCAAGGATAGATACCTCCCGTTTCGAGGGTAAGTGTACCTTCTACACATAAGGAGCGACCTTTTTCGAACAGCGGGTCAAATTCAAGGTATAATAAGCCCGTCGCTGCGAAGCGATGCCCCGACTCCGCGCTTGACTTGCAGATGACCGAGAAGGGGGTTTCGAGCGAAGCAGCGACAGATGAACGAAATAGGAGGCGACGGATGCGCGAAATCACTTTGCGTGGAGGCGAGTTTCTGCTGAAAGCGGTGGCGCCGTCGGCGGTGTTCACCCCTGAAGACTTCAGTTCTGAAGACCTTGCGTTAGCGCACGCGGCAGAGGAGTTTGTGCGGGGCGAGGTTCAAACCCGCAACGACGCGATTGAACACCAAGAAGAGGGCTTGACCGTAAGCCTGCTCAAGAAAGCGGGGCAACTCGGTCTGCTCGGCGCCGACTTGCCCGAAGCGTTCGGCGGTTTGAACCTGCCCAAGACCACCAGCACCTTGATTGCCGAGAAGATGAGCCTACAGGCGTCGTTTGCCGTCTCGTGGGGCGCGCATGTGGGTATTGGCACGCTGCCTATCCTGTTCTTTGGCACGCCCGAACAGAAGCGGAAGTATCTGCCGAAACTGGCAACGGGCGAGATGATTGCCGCCTTCTCGCTCAGCGAGGCGAACTGCGGCTCCGACCCCCTCTCCGCCCGCACCAAAGCCACTCTCTCGCCCGACGGCAAATACTACCTGCTGAACGGCGAGAAGATGTGGACCACCAACGCAGGCTGGGCAGACCTGTTCATCGTGTTCGCTAAAATCGACGGCGAGAAGTTCACAGCGTTCATCGTAGAGCGCAACTTCCCCGGCGTGTCGGTCGGGCGCGAGGAGCATAAGCTCGGCATCAAAGGCTCCAGCACGCGCCGCGTGATTCTGGACAACGCGCAAGTGCCCGTCGAGAATGTGCTGCACGAGATCGGTAAGGGACACCATGTGGCGTTCGGCGTGCTGAACATCGGACGGTTCAAGCTCGCGGCGGCTGCGCTCGGCGGCGCGAAGGAGGCTCTGACCATCGCCACGCGCTACGCCAAAGACCGCCAGCAGTTCGGACAACCCATCGCCAACTTCGGCATGATTAAGCACAAACTGGCGGAGATGGCAATCCAGTTGTACGCGCTGGAAAGCACGGTGTACCGCACCGCAGGAATGCTGGACGAGGTGTTTCACGGCATCGACCCGCTTGCGCCTGATGCAAACGCACAGTACCGCGAGGCGGATGAGGAGTACCCTGTAGAGTGTGCCATCCTGAAGGTGTTCGGCTCCGAAGTGCTGGACTATGTTGCCGACGAGACGATGCAGATTCACGGCGGCTTCGGCTACACTGAGGAGTTCCCCGCGGCGCAAATCTACCGCGACAGCCGTATCAACCGCATCTTTGAGGGCACGAACGAGATTAATCGCCTGCTGATGTTGGATCAGCTCATGCGTCGTGCGCTCAAGGGCAAGCTGCCTGGCTTGATGGAGGCGATTGGCGCGATTCGCAGCGAGCTGAACACACCCCAGATGCCCACACCCGATCCCATCGATCCGCTGGAGGCGATTGAACGCTACATCGCCAACGCCAAGAAGGCAGTGTTGGCGGTTGCAGGCATGGCAGCCGAGCAGGTGGGCACGGAACTGGAAGAGAAGCAAGAAATCGTGGGGCATCTGGCGGACTGCCTGATTCAGCTCTATGCGATGGAGAGCGCGTACTTGCGCACGCGCAAACTGCAAGACAGGGGCTACGACATCACCCTGCCCCTTGCGATGACGCGCGTATTCGCCTACGACGCGATGGACGCGATTGAGGGGCATGCCCGCCGTGCTATCCACAGCTTCGCTGAAGGCGATATGGCGCAGATTCTGCTCACCGCGCTCAAGCGGTATATGCGTCGCACCACCGAGCCGAACACGATGGCGCTGCGCCGTCAGGTGGCGGACTATGTGCTGCGCTATGAGCGAGCGTGGAGCGCTGCGGGCGCGGCACGCGAAATGGTTGGCGTGTAAGCGCATCAGCGGTGCAGGCGCCACAGTGTCGTTAGTAATAAGTGCTTCACAAGTGAAATCGTCTTGTTTCGGGCGCGTCGCGGACGCGCCCCTACAGGGTATCTGGGGTAGGGGCAGGTTCCTAACCTGCCCTGCAGAAAAGAGACGATTTCAAGTTGGAAGCACTTAAGTCCCTCAAAAGTTAAAAGCTCCCTTCTTGACCCTCACCCCCAGCCCCTCTCCCAAAAGGAGAGGGGAGCCGTCAGGGGGTAGCGGCGAGGTGACCTCGCCCCTACTCCATAACGGTTCCCCTCTCCCGCGCCGCGGGAGAGGGGCTGGGGGTGAGGGCACAGCGCCCGTGCTATCGGAGCAATCAGCAGAAACTATCCCACCCTTGCCGACTCACCTTGCGCATGCAGGGCGATTGCAGACCGGTAGACGCCGATGATCCTGTCCACCACAGAGGGCACGGAGAGCAGTTCGCGTTTACGGATGGCACGCTGGCGCAGCGTGTCGCGCTCTTCGGGATGGCGTGTTAGATGCAGCACGGCTTCCACAAACGCTTCTGGCGTCGGCTCCACCACCAGTCCAGTTTGCCCGTAGTCGACGGCTTCTGGGGCGCCGCCGCCGTTTGCCACAATACACGGTAGCCCCGCTGCCTGCGCTTCGTCCAGCACCAGTCCCTGCGACTCAGTGATGGACGGGAACACAAACAAGTCCGCTGCCAGCAGATAGAGCGATACCTCATCGCGCGGCACAGCCCCCGTGAAGTGAACCCACTGGCTCAGGTTCATCGCATGCGCTTGCGCTTTGAGGTCTTCCAGCGCAGGTCCGGGACCGACCAGCCAGAGGCGAGCGTTGGGGCAGCCGCGCACGATGTGGGGTATTGCCTGCAGCAGCACGCTCACATTTTTCTCAGGCGCCATCCGCCCCACATACAGGAGCATCCAAGTCTCTGCAGGGATACCGAGCTTCGCCCGCGCCTCTGCTTTGCTGACCTCAGGAAATGGCAACACAGGGTTGCGAATGGGCGTAATCGGCTTTTGAACGCCGTACTTGCGCAGTACCTCCGCGCCGATCTCGGAAGGGGTTATCACAGCATCGACACTCTCGTAGTAGCGTTTCAAGTGCCAGCGTAGCACGCGCCGCACGAGGGACTTGGGCACAATCGGCGGTACATAGTGCAGGTACTCCTCGTACAGGGTGTGGTAAGTGCTGACCAGTGGGATTTTGAGCCGTTTTGCCCAACTGGCGCCTGCCATGCCCACAAAAAACGGGGTATGCGTATGCACTACATCGAAGCCTTGCTTGCGGAACTCGCGCCACAAGCGCGGCGCAAGTAGCCACGCAATCGGATAGTCAGGCTCAAACGGCGTCGTGAACGACGGGAAACGGCGCACGGTGGGATAGGGGTCATGATAATCACGGAAGCGTGGGGCGTAAATCCAGACCTCGTAGCCGCGACGGGTCAGCTCCTCGTGCAAGATTCGAATCGAGACGCTCACCCCGTTGAGGTACGGCAGGTAGCTTTCGGAGAAGAGGGCAACTTTCACGGCGCGGTCTCTTTGGGCGTGTTGCGGTTGCCGCGCGGCTGGCGCAACGCTTGCTCTTCCAGAAACGCGACGATGTCCGACAGCCGAAATCGCCGCTGGTTGCCTTCCGTGCGGAAACAGCGGAGCCAACCCCGATCGGTGTAGCGGCGAATGGTGGCA
>JANXCK010000192.1 GCA_025060055.1 Fimbriimonadales bacterium
CTGACATCGAGGCTCGATCCCGACATTGAACCAGACGGGGCTGTTGAACGCGCCGTATTGGTGGAGTAGCAGGTATTTGAGCTCGTCGCGGAAGGCGTCGGCGTCGGCGGGCGTCGCGAAATAGTTCATCTGGCGTCCCCATTCGGTGAGCGTGTCCACCACGCGCCCGATGACCTGCTTGACGCTGGTCTCGCGTTCGGGCGTGCCGAGCTGCCCGCGAAAGTATTTGGAGACAACCACATTCGTGGCGAGCTGGCTCCAGAAGGCAGGCACTTCCACATCGTGCTGTTCGAACACCACGCGCCCGCGCTCGTCCGTAATGACGGCGGTGCGCCGCTCCCACGCCACCTCGTCGAAGGGGTCTACACCTGGCTGCGTGAATCGCCGCTCGATGGTCAGCCCCCTGCCGATGTTGATGTTGTCGAACTTCTCGCGAGGGATGTAGCCATAGCGCAGCGCAGTGCCGCTGGGCTTGGGGCGGAGGGGTTCGCGCGTTGCCACCAGCGCACCGTTCGATTCCACGCCTAACTCCAGAACGCCTTCTTGCGGGTTCATCCCTACCCCCTACTCGCTGCGGGCGCGTTTCTGTTGGCGGGTGAGCATCTGCACCACGCGACTGAACTGCTGCGGGTCGTTGAACTCCTCGTACACCGAAGCGAATCGCACATAGGCGACGGGATCCAGCTGGAGCAGTTTGTCCATCACCATGCGCCCGATTTCGACGCTGCTGATTTCCGACTCGTCGCGGTTTTGGATTTCCTGCTCGATCTCGTCGACGGCTTTTTCCAGCACCTCCATGCTAATGGGGCGTTTGCGGCAAGCGACCACCATGCCCTGCAGGATTTTGTTGCGATCGAACGGCTCGCGTCGCCCGTCTTTTTTGACCACCATCAGCGGGCGTTCCTCGTAACGCTCGAAGGTGGTGAAGCGTTTGCCGCACCGCAGGCACTCACGCCGTCGTCGGATGACCGAACCGCCTTGAGAGGGACGCGAATCGACCACATGGTCTTCATCAACGCCACAGTATGGACATCGCATCTCTCGCCTCGCTTTGCCACATATTTACAGGGATTCCGTTCCCTGCCCCTACATCTTGTGGCTGGCTAATATTATAGCACATCGAGGCGGGGTTGTCAAGGGGGCTACGATTGTGGTTCCAGCAAAGCGCGGGCGGCTTCGATGACTCGCTGCGTGGCGATTGCCCGAACACACTCTCGCGATAGCAGGCGACAGCGCGTTGGGCTGCACTCCGCACAGTGGGTGTCTGGGGCGACAGCTCGGTTAGGCACCTGCCATGCATGCCATCGATGGTGTGGGTAGTCCATGCGAAAGTGAAGGCTGACGCATGGGGTTCCGACCGCCGCCGCCAGATGAACCACGCCCGTATCCACGCTGATTAGCAGGCGTGCGCCGCGCAGAACCTCTGCCAACTGATGGATAGATAGTTTGCCTGCGAGATTGACGGCCGGACGCTGGGCGCATAGCGCGACCTGCTGGGCAAACGGGGCGTCCGCAGGTGCCGCTGACCAGACGGGGGTGAGGCGTTGCTGCTCCGCAAGCCAGTCACTCACTTGGGCAAATCGTTCGGGCAGCCACTGCGGTTGCACACCGCCCGTGCTCAAGTGCAACACTGCGTAGCTGCGAGGCGAAATCCCCTGCAAGGGCGCGGGCAGCGACGCCTCCGTCGTCGGAGCATACTCCAGTGGATAACGAGGTAAGGAGCGATTTAGCAACGCCTCCGCAACGGCAAGGTTCCACTCCACCTGATGTGCGTTGGTGGGGGGCGTTGCGACGTGTGTCAACAGTCGTGCGCATGATTGCCGAAGCTGCACCATCCCTACGCGCATCGGCACACGCGCCGAACGCGCAAGCGCCGCATAGCGGCGTGTGTCAGGGCGCAGAATCAGCACGGCGTCGGGACGTATGCGTCGCAGTCGTTGAACCAATCGCAGGTAAGCCAATCCCTGTGGACGATAGGGAACGCCCTGCACGAGGTTGACGTGCTTTACAGCTGCAAGTACCGAGCGCCACCTCTGCCCCACCCATGCCTCTATCTGCGCGTCGGGCAACGCCTCGCGCAGCGCGCGGTACACAGGAGTCGCCAAAAGCGTCTCGCCTAACTTGTCGTCGGGGCGAATAACAACCAACCTACACAGGAAGGGCGCGTCGGACAGCACAGAGAACCTCTTCAACCTGAATGGTCTGCATACATTCACACTGATACGATTTATCGATCAGGATGTGTTTTTCCCCCACAGGACCGTACCGACGCGCGGAGGTCGCACCGTACAGCCCCACAACGGGCGTACCGACCGCTGCGGCTAAATGCGCGGGACCGGTGTCACCGCTAATCAGCGCGTCCAGACCGCTAATCGCCACGATGAGTTCATCCAGCGTGAGCTTGCCCGTCAGCACCAGGGGCGCCGTATGTGCCCAGCGGAGAATTGTTTCGGCTAAGGGCATATCGCTGGCGCCGCCAAGCAGCACAACGCGAACGCCGTCTTGTTGCAGGGCGTCAGCGACCTGCGCGTAGCGTTCGGGCAGCCACTGGCGCTCAGGGGAACTGGCACCGGGATTGATTCCCACCAGCGGACGCTCGCCTTGCCAGCCCGCCTGCGCCAGCTTTTCGGGCAGGCTCTGGTACGCCTTCGGGTCAGGAAACAGCTCTAATCGCCAATCGCGGGTATCGCAGCCCAGCAGCTCCACCACTTTGCGGAAGTGGTCGTTCATATCGTGCGCATCGGGATCCCACTCGATACTGGCGGTGAGCAACCGTCCGAACAGCTTTTTGCGCACGCCATAGCGCTCTGGGATGCGGGCTAAAAAGGTGTGCAGCGTCTTTTCGTCGCTGCGATCCAAAATCACAGCGCGGTCGAACCTGCCTTTGTAGAGGTTCCAGATGCTGAGCAACTTGCCACGCAACCCGCGCGGGCGGATACGCACCCACACCTCGTCGACATACGGGCAGTAGCGCAGCAGCGAATGCCCGCGCTCGCCCGCCTCGATGGTGATATGCGCATCTGGGAATCGTCGCCGCAGCGCTCGCAGTGCCGGAATCGTGTAAACAATGTCGCCAATCCCTGTGCGTGCAAACACGAAAATCCGTTCGCGTGTCCCTCTCACGATCGCCCTCGCGCCCAGTAAGTATACCTTAGCGTCCCGCTGACAGACCATGTCCCCTGAAGCGACAGTCAGTATTGGTATAATTCTGCTCCTGAGGAACTTATCGGTAGAATGGCAACAGCGATGGACTACGAGCAGGCGAAGGCGGTCTGGCGCGGTTCGAATCCGCCGCGCCATTTGCTTTCGGTCGCGGATTTGAACCCGTCTACCGCTGGGGCAATCCTGCAGCTGGCACACGGGATGAAACGTGCCGCACAAGCGGGGAATGAACTGTTTCGATTCACGCGCCCCGCTGCTCTCGCGCTGATTTTCGAGAAGCCCTCGCTGCGCACGCGCGTCACCTTAGAAGTGGGACTGCACCAGA
>JANXCK010000193.1 GCA_025060055.1 Fimbriimonadales bacterium
CGGTTTGCCGCCGAGTTCGAGCGCGTTGCGCAGGTCAAGGCGCATGCGCGCAGCGCCCTCGCGGTCGGCTTTGTTGATAACATAGATGTCCGCGATTTCGATGATGCCCGCTTTCATCGCCTGAATCACATCGCCCGCCTCGGGCACCAAGACCAGCACCACTGTGTCGGCAACGAAGCGCACATCGACCTGCAGCTGCCCTGCGCCGACCGTCTCGATAAGGATGAGGTCGAACCCCGCAGCTTCCAGCACGCGGATGGCAGGTGGCACACCCCGCGATAGCCCGCCCACGCTGCCCCGACTGGCGAGACTGCGAATGTACACGCCTTCCAGCGCCTCGTCGAAGCGGATCCGATCGCCCAGAATCGCGCCCCCGCTAAAGGGGCTGGTGGGGTCTACCGCCAGCACCCCGACGCGATAGCCCCGCGCTTTGAAGCGCGGAATAAGCTGATAGGTCAGCGTGCTTTTGCCGGCGCCTGGTGCGCCTGTGATGCCCAACTTGAACGCACGCCCTGTGTGGGGGAACAGCCGCTCCAGAAGCGCCAGTCGCCGTGCATCGCGCGACTCGACCAGCGTAATCGCGCGGGCAATCGCACGCACCTCGCCAGATAGCACCCCACGCGTCAGCGCGTCGACCGAATCTGTCTGCACTACAGGCATCACTGAGCGGGATTATACCTGCAGGAACTCCCGCACGCGCTGCGAACTCTGCTTGCAGCGAGGGAGAGCAATGCCACAGGTACGGTTTGATACCTACTATCGATACGATGAGCTGACGCGGATTTTGCATGCTTACGCTGAGGAGTATCCGAACCTCGTGCAGATTGAGAGCATCGGCAAAAGCTACGAGGGGCGCGACATCTGGCTGCTTACCGTGACCAATCGCGCCACAGGACCTGCGGAGGAAAAGCCCGCGCTGTGGGTGGACGGCAACATCCACGCCAGCGAGGTCTCGCCCTCTACAGCGTGCCTATATCTGATTCACCGCCTAACAACCGAGTACGGCAGCCACGAGAAAATCACGCGCTGCCTGGATACCCGCGCGTTCTACATCTGCCCGCGTGTGAACCCCGACGGCGCGGAGTGGGCGCTCGCCGACAAGCCAAAAATCATCCGCTCCAGCACGCGTCCTTACCCGTATAATGAAGACCCCATCGGGGGCTTGGTGACCGAGGATATCGACGGCGATGGGCGGATGCTGATGATGCGCATCCCCGACCCGAACGGCAACTGGAAGAAACACCCCGATGAGCCACGCTTGATGGTGCGCCGCGAGCCAGACGAAACTGGCGGGGAATACTACCGCATCCTGCCCGAAGGCAGGTTCGACGAACCATTTGACCCCGCGATTTTGACCATCCAGCCGCGCAAGGAAGGGTTAGACCTGAACCGCAACTTCCCCGCCCACTGGCGTCAGGAATATGAACAGCAAGGCGCAGGACCCTATCCCACCTCCGAACCCGAAGTGCGCGCGATCGTGGACTTCATCGTTAAACATCCCAACATCACGGGCGGGATTACCTTCCACACATGGAGCGGCGTGCTGCTGCGCCCGTACAGCCACCAGTCTGACGACGCCTTCCCCGCCGAAGACCTCTGGACTTACCAAAAAATCGGCGCCAAAGGCACGGAAATCACGGGCTACCCGAACATCTCCGTGTACCACGACTTCAAATACCACCCGAAAGAGTACATTTCAGGCGTGTTCGACGACTGGATGTACGACCACTTGGGCGTGTTCGCGTGGACGGTGGAGATTTGGAGTCCGCAGCGACAGGCGGGGATTACAGAATACAAGTTCATCGACTGGTATCGTGAGCATCCTGTAGAGGACGACTTCAAGCTCCTCAAGTGGAGCGACGAGGTGCTGGGTGGCAGGGGCTATGTGGACTGGTATGAGTTTGAGCATCCGCAGCTGGGCAGGGTGGAGCTGGGCGGCTGGGACGCCTTGTATGCGTGGCGCAATCCCCCACCTCAGTTTCTGGAGAAAGAGGTGGCGCTGTTCCCTGACTGGCTGGTGTGGCACTTGCTGATTTCGCCGAAGCTGGAGATTTATGAGGCGAAGGCAGAACCGCTTGGCGCGGGCGTCCACAAAGTGCGCCTGGTGGTGCAGAACACAGGCTGGCTCCCGACCTATGTGACCAAGAAGGCGTTGGAGAAGAAAGTGGTGCGTGGCGTGATTGCTGAGATTGAGTTGCCCGACAGGGCGGAACTGCGCTCAGGCAAGCCGCGTGAGGAGTTGGGACAACTCGAGGGGCGCGCCTACAAACCTTCCGCCGCCAGCATGTGGAACGCCGATCCGACGGACGACCGTGCCAAAGTCGAGTGGGTCGTGTACGCGCCTCGAGGCGGAACCGTGCGCCTCACAGCAAGGCACGAACGCGCGGGCGTTGTGCGGGCGGAGCTAATGCTGGGCTGACGGTAATAAGTGCCTCAAATGTCAAAGCCTCCCCTTATGCGGGGCAGACACAGGGGTCTGCCCCTACAGGGTTTGTGTAGGGGCGCGCCTTCGTGCGCGCCCTGACAAAAGCAACAATTTCACGTTTGAGTCACTTAAGTGCCTCCAAAATTAAGTCGTCCCGATATCGGCAGGCACGGCTGGTGCGATGGCATTCGTGCTGTCGCGGGCGATGGCAAGAATGCCATCGCCCCAAATCAGGACAGTTTCAAGTTGGAGGCACTTACCGATCGGGGTTTCAAGTGATGCCATCGTCAGCGAGACGCTGACGCGACGCACGCGCTCCATGTAGCGTCGGCGTCTTCGCCGACGGCTACGCTACTTGAAACACTGATTAGTATGAGTCCCTCCAAGACTAAATCGTCCCCAGACGCGCGAGGAGAGCTATGTACGACGGCGTCCCGCTGTCGCCCGACGACGGCGAGGACGCCATCGAACCGAATTGGGGCGTTTTCACCCTGATCTTAACCCATTTCCCCCCTGTCGCTGGTCAATTCACGCAATCTCGACATATAATTGGCAACAAGGAGCAGATGCAGCTCAGGGGCAGGTAAGGGAGGTAGTCCCTACTCCTATAGTAGGGTACCACTCTTTCTGCAGAAGCGGCGTTGCCGTCCCGATTCAGGGGCGATTCCCCCGATTCGAGGGGCAAATTGACCCCCAGATGGCTCGAAAGTTGTCCGCTTTTGGGCAATTGGCGAGTCATTAAGAGGTGGAGCATCCGTATTGGATGTGCCGAAAGGAAGGAAGGTGGCTGCCATGTACCATGTGGAAAGGACATGCGCTCATTCGGAGCATCAGTTCTATGCTGCGCTGCGGGAGCGAATCGAGCGATTGGTACGCCGCTACTGCCGCTCGAACGACGATGATGTTGCCGACCTCACTCAGGAGTGCCTGTTGCGCATCTACAACAACTTGGACAGTCTGCGCGACCTGGACAAGATTGAACCGTGGTTGCGGACTGTGGTGCGCAATGCGGTCTTCTCGTGGTATCGCGAACGCAAGCGTGAGCAAGAGACCTACTCTCTGGGGCTGGAAGCGGAACACGAAACCGAGACCTATTCCATCCCCGAAGATGATTTACTGTTGTACTTTGTGTTGCAAGAGGCGATGCAGACGCTGTCGGAGAGCGACCAGCAGATGTTCGAGCTGCGCTATGGCGTCGGCTTAAGCTATCGTGAAATCGCCCAGCAGATGGGATTGAACGAGGAAGCCGTGCGCAAGCGCATCACTCGAGCCCTGGCGCGCCTTAGAGCCCACCCGATTATCCAGTCGATTACAACGGAAGGTGGTTGATATGAATTGCAGGCGAGCACAAGAGTGGATCGAGTCGTACATTATGGGAGACCTCCCTCCTGAGCTCGCCGACCAACTGGAAGCGCACCTTAATCAGTGTGAGACCTGCCGACGCTGTTATGAGGAGCAGAAGCGGCTGATTGCGTTGCTGCGGCGCCTCTTTAGCACTAAGCAGCGAATGGCATAGGCTTGGGGGCTTGTGCCCGTTCCGAAGTCGTTTGCGCTGCCGTTCAGGCGGCGGCGCGTTGCTGGCGGTTCGCAAGGCTAATCTCGCGAATCAGCCGCAGCTCTTCTTCGGGTATCTCGAGGAACAGTTTGACCATCTCGGGGTCGAACTGCGTGCCTGAGCATCGGACGATTTCGTCGCGCGCCGCGCTGAAGCTCAGGGCTTTACGGTAAGGGCGGTCGGAGGTCATCGCGTCCAGTGTGTCGGCTATTGCAAAAATGCGCGCTCCAATCGGGATGGCTTCGCCCGACAGCCCGTAGGGGTAGCCCTGCCCATCCCAACGCTCATGGTGATGGAGCACCACGGGAGCGGCAGGGCGCAGCGCATCAATCTTCATGCACATCCGATAACCAATCACGGGATGCTGCTTCATCACCTCCCACTCCTCAGGGGTGAGCGGTGCAGGCTTGTACAAAATGCTATCGGGCACACCTATCTTCCCAATGTCGTGCAGCAGTGCGCCCAACTCAATCGCCTTGAGTTCTTCGGGAGGCAGTTTCAATCGGTTCGCCATCGCCATCGTGTATGCCGCCACGCGCTCCGAGTGCCCTTCGGTTTCCGTGTCGCGGATATCTAACGCTGCCAAAAGCGCGTCCAGCGTTGCCCGATACGATTTCTGAACCGCCTCTTCATACTGGCGCGTCTGACTAACCAGCAGAGACTGGCGCGTGAGATTGCGCTCAATCATAATAGGAATCTCGTGGATGTTGTAGGGTTTCGTGATGAAGTCGCTGGCGCCTTGACGAAGCGCTTCGCGCGCCATCTCGATGTTGCCGTAGCCCGTAATCAGAATCACAGGCGTTTCTGGTGCGCGTTCCCGAATCTGATGCAGGAGATCAAAACCGTTCATGCCGGGCATAAAAATATCGCTTAGCACGATGTCAATCGGCTCCCGCTCCAGAATGTTGAGGGCGTCCGCACCTGAAGACACTGCGTGCACTTGATAACCGCTATCTTCCAGCACAAAACGCAGGGTTTCGCGCACCAGGTTGTCATCATCCACAATCAGCACATGCCGTTGTGGCAGGGTGAGTGTCGCCGTCGGCTCTACAAAATCATACAATCGATACACCTGCATCCTGAATTGCCTCCCTGTGCATCCATGCGCATAGGGATTATTGCCACAGCGCGAGGGTTTATTGAGGGGATTTCGGGCAAAACTGGTAGTCTTGTCGAGTCGAGGAGACGGGGTTGCAATAGCGTCTTCGCCATCCTGAGGCAACGACGGGGACGCCATCGTACCGCCCTCTCAGTACCCCAGTTCGAAAAAGTAGCGAAGCCACTTGCCTGCAATCGGCGCGGCGATGGCGCTGCCGCCACCTGCTTCTTCAGCCATTACGCAGATTGCTACGCGCGGGTTCTCTGCGGGCGCGAAGGCAATAAACCATGCGTGCGTTTTGCCCCCCTTACGAAACTCGGCGGAGCCAGTCTTGCCTGCGACGCGCACGCCTGGGACCCGCGCCGCGCCACCCGTACCACGCTCCACCACGCGCACCATTCCCTCAATCACGGCGTCCCAATGCTCTGGTGACGCCTCGTAGCGGTGAATCACTTCGGGTTGCGCTGCCTCAAGGAGTTTGCCATCGGGCGTGCGCACTTCCTTGAGCAAGTGAGGG
>JANXCK010000141.1 GCA_025060055.1 Fimbriimonadales bacterium
CAGGGTTCACCCTGACAGAACTGCTGGTGGTAATCGCCATCACAGCGGTTCTGCTGGGGTTGCTGCTTATCCCACTGGTGCAGGGGTTCCGCCTCACGCGGCAAGGGCAGGCGCAAGCGCAAGCGCAGGATACCGTGCGTATCGCCCTCAACCAGTTCACCAACGACCTCAAACGCGCCGCGTATGTGTTCGACTGCGCCGATCGGGTCATCAACTTGCCTGTGCGCGCCCAAGATGGACGAGTCGTGAGCGTGCCAATGCGCCATGCAATTCTCGATATGGTCGCGCCTGCCTACGGTGACCCGTCGCGCGAGTCGAACGATCCCACCTCCGACATTCCGTTGAACCCCGACGGCTCGCCCGATGCGGAGCTGGCAGTGCCCGTCTCGCCAGGACGCACGGTCATTCGCTACTTCATCGGTCTGATGGACAACTCAAATCCGCAGGGCAACCCGTACTTCAACCCCGACGAAAGCCCGACTTTGGTGGAGGCAACCCAGCGCGAAAACTACGCCGTGCTATACCGTGCCGAGTTCCGTTTGTATGTACGACGGGGCAACCAGTGGGTGCTGAACCCAGAGCTGTTTGGCGACATTCGTGAGTTTTTTGACCCGAACTTTTTCTACGGGGCGCGGCGCGCCGCATGGCGCAAAATCGCCAAGCCGATAGTGCCCTTGGGACAGGTGGACATGGTGAACCTGACCTACGATGCGGAGGGCAATCCGCGCGTGGAGCCGCTGATGCAACTGACACCTGCCTTGGCGGTGAACCAGATGGGCGCGCCGATTGAAACCGATACCTTGAGCGACGAGGGCGCAAGCGCTGCCCCGCTCCAAATCCGATTTCCGCAGGGGCTGTGGGATGTCAACCCGACGAGTTTCCGCCTGATTGCGTTTCGCAGTCGCCCCGACGCGCTGCAGCAGGGACAGCCACTGCGCTACTTTTATGTCGCGCCCAACAGCAACGGCGAATGGGAGCTGCGCTACTACCGCGCAACGCCCGACGGAGCCAGATTGGACGATTGGGTCGCCAACCTCACGCGCATTCAGCAGATGATTCACACAGGCGAGCGCCACAACGATTGGTTCAACGAAAGCTTAGACTACCGCAACAATCAAGCTGAGCCGATGGCGTTCTATGTAAACGCGGAGGCAGGACTAATCGATATGGCGTTGCCGTGGTGGTTCTTGAATTTGGAGCGTGTGACAGGCGCAAGTTTCGACCTCGCGCAGGGCGTGAGCTTCCGAACGGGAGCGTATCTCACCCCGTTCAACGACAGCACCCCCGACCGTACCACCATCAACGGGCGCTACAACGCCACTTACCGACAAGACCCAAATAATGCGCCGAATGTGCGCCGCTTCGTGTCGCTGCTGGATTTGGACTACGACGGCAACATCGACGACCCAGTGAACCATTTGACCCTGCCGACCGCATCGCTGGTACCCGGATCGGAAGTTGTGATTGGTCCCGACCAGCGCCCCGGTCCGAACTACGGCAAGCCAATCCGCTACCAGCGCGTATCGTCTGCCACAGCGACGCCTGGACCGAACCAGTACCGCATTCTGTATGAAGATGCCGTGCCGTATAACGATGTGCTACGCACATACGGCTTCACCCCGCAGCTGCTACGAGGGTACATCGAGTTTTACAGCGACCCGAACACGCCGCTACCCCCCAACGCGCAAATCTATGTGGCGTTTGCGTATCGGTTCAACCTGTCTGAAGACAGTTATGTAGCCGATTATCAGACCAAGCGGCTGATGAGCCTCCGCATGGGGCTGAAGTTCTACGGAGGACAGCAACCTGTCAACTACACACTGACCACGCAACTCGAAGCGCCGAACATCGTGCAGACGCGCGGGAGGTGAGGAACAAGCCGATGAGACGCACCCGAAGTGAACGCGGTCAAACACTGGTGATAGCCCTGCTGGTCAGCTTCACGCTGCTGGTGCTGGGCGGGGTGTTCATCGCCGTGATTGCCCGCAATATCGTGAATGTGCAACAGGCGCGCGCGCGAATCAGCGCGGACCTGTTTGCCGAGTCGGGGCTGCAATACGCAATTGACCAGCTGGTGCGCAGCGAGTTCGGCGCAGACTGGCGTCCAATTCCCGACAATATTACGAACACAGCCGACCCCGACTACTTCTGGCTCAAGCCGTACAACCCTGCCGATGGCACGGGCGGGTTCACACGCATCAACCTGCAGAACGGGCGCGCGCTCATCCGCGTCTCGTACCAGTCCTCAGGACCCGTGCATCGGCAACCAGTCATCAAAATCGAGTCGGTAGGGCGCGTGGGCGTTGTAGATCCGACCGACCCCACGACCTTCACCCTTGCCGACCGCGTTAGTCGCGCCGAGCGCGTGGCGTATATGCAGATTGGCACAATCGATTACCTGCGCTTTGTGATGAACAAAGAGCAGCGCGGGATGCTGATGGATTTGGGTGTGCCCAGCGTTGGTCTGCTGGATGAGCAGGGACGCGAGATCCCCTACCTCACAATTTTGGGTGAGCCGGGCGAGGGCGGCGGCTCGATTTTCGTGAACGGCAACCTGCGTTTCAGCGGGCGCGTCCGAATTGCTGTCAACCCTCAGCTGGGTGAGCGCGTCTATGTTGCGGGCGAAGTGACGCATAACCAAGGTGCGGATGTGGAAATGCTCGTCGGGACGGAGAGCCATACACTCCTGCCCAGCAGCCACACTGAGTTCCACACGGTGGGTGGGCTGTACCGCGACGGACGCCCGCTGACCGCTATCGACGGCTACCCGCGCGCCATCGCCTATCTGGAACCGCCGCGCATGGACACTGTCGATCCCGCCACGAACCGCCCGCGCTACATCGCCGCCACGATGGAATCGGGCATCTGGCGTCAGCGCCAAGGCGGCGGCTGGTTCAACACAGGGCAGTACGGCTACGGACGCGGGATCTACATCAACAACGCGCTCGACATCCAACGAGAAAGCCGCGGCTTTTTGGGCGGGTACACCCTGCGCAGCGACTGGGTGAACCCCGGCAAATCGCGCTTCTGGAACGGACCGTTCTACGAACCGCCTGGCGTGTTCATTGAACTCATCGAGACGCTTAATCCTGACGGGACGGTGCGGGCGCAGGGGTTCCGCATCACGCGCAACCAAGCCGAGCCGCGCGATGTGTGGTATGACCCCATCACGGGACGCCCCACAAATCTCAAGACCATGAACTTCTTTTTCCTTGCGCCACGCGACCCGAACGATTCGCGGCTGATTAGCGAGATTGTGCTGAACGCACCGAACCGCGACGAGTTCGTCGTGCCCTTCAACGGCGTCATCTACGCGGAAGGGAATGTGCGCGTCAAGGGGCGCATCCCCTCAGGCAGGCAGATCACGATTGTGACCAACGGCACGGCGTACATCGAGGGCAACCTCGTGAAGGGCGACGCACGCTCTGCACTGGCAATCATCGCCAAAGACTATGTGTGCGTGAACACCACGCAGTTCCTGCAGCGCACCTTCGATAGCCCCGCCGTCGCGCAAGGCGACCCCACGAACGCTGAAGCGCCTTACTTCTTCGAGGTGCTGCCCGACAAACCGATGCGCTTGCTGTTCAGCTTTGGCACGACTCCAGACTACACAGGCAATTTCGGCGGCATTCGCCTTTACCTGCGCCACGCCGCTGCGGGAGCAGGCTCGTTTATCAACTTGTTGGTCAACCCCTCTGAGTTTGCTGGCTTACAAGCCTTCTATCGGTTCAACATCCCTGGCTTTCCTTCCACACTGTATCCGTTGGGGCGCACGACCTTCCAGGTCTACCCCAACTACGAGAAGGTGGTGTTCCAGTTAGTGCCGCCGCCAAACGGCTCATCCTACATACTGACGCCCGAACGCGGGCTGCCGAACATGTTGCAGCTGCAACTGGAGTCCGTGACGAATCTGAATAACTTCGGGCTGCCCACGGACAACCAGCCCTACCGCTTCAGCGCGGCGGCGGTGCAACCGCTGGATATCCGCATCGAAGCGGCGCTGTTTGCTCAAGAAGGGTGCTTCTTCGTGATTCCGGGCTACTGGTTCAACACGGATCCGAAGGACACGCGCGAGAACTTCAGGCTCACGGGGGCGCGTCCTGCGGGCGTGGCGTCGCCAGAGTTCCCCTTCTACGGCGAGCCGCTGGACATCAAAATCACGATAGTCGGCTCAATCGCAGAAAACTTCACCGCGTCGCTGGGCGACCAGACCGAGTGGCTGCGCAAATGGGGCTGGATCCCGCGCCAGTACGGCAACTCGAACTTCGAAATCCCCATCCAGCATCGGCGCCACTTCCACGACACGGCGGAGCGGTATGCCGTGAACCTGTCGATGCGGCACGACCCTGTGTTCCGCCTTCCCGAACAGGTAGGGCGGATTGCGTATGACAGCACTCAAGACCCTTCAGGACGGCATCCGGGCAGGCTTCTCCCTCCAATCCCGCGACTGCCCGTGTGTCCTAAACCGATTTATGCAGGCGACATTCGACCGTGAAGGCGGGAGCGACAGCCATGAAATGGATCAAACTGCTTTTGGGCGGTGTATTAGGCACAGCGGTAGCGAGTGCGTTGGCGGATGGGCGCGGCTACGAGCCGCGCACCGTGCCGATTAGTGTGGGCGTAGTGGCGTTCAGCGCGAACGACAACTTGGTGCGCGATGTGTACACCTTCTACGCGATGGATCGGCGCACGGATCTCAAGCCGCTGGGTCTGTCGTTCCGCAACCCATACGCGCCCTCAGGCGCAACGCGCAATCAAGCGGAATACTGGTTCGTGGATGTGGGGCGCTTGACTGACGCGCAACTGGTGCGCTATCGCATCCTGCTGCTTAGCCGAACCAGCTGGAGCGGGATGACTCCCGCCATCCGCGAGAAGCTGCGTCGGTTTGTGGACAGCGGCGGGACACTGTGGATAGATGTGCCCCAGCAAGGCGTGTCCGTGAACAACAACAGGCTGTGGTTCCCACAGGTGTCGCTTGTAGCCAATCGCGGCGCTATTGACATCGTGAATCTGAACCACCCGCTACTGCGTGGCTACTACACGCTCACGCCAGCGGAGGTGGCGAGCCTGGGCGTGCGTGGACGCGGGTTCGGCGGCGGCGCACTCGACGACAGTGCGAATCAACCCCCGCTGCAAATCGTCACGGGCATCCGCGGCGCACGACCGATTCCCGTAATTGCTGCTGCGACTTACGGCTCTGGACGGATTATTGTGAGTGCAGCAGGCGTGGCGGCTGCTATCAACGCGCCTTTTGTGCGCAGCAACGGTTCTATCCCCCCACGCGCAGCCGAGTTTCGAATGGAAGCCGTGCCCGAGTTGGAACTCAAGTTCGCCTACAACATCGTCCGCTGGGCGGGCGCTGGCAATAGCGACGCGTTCAACCCGCGCCGCGCCAACGCCGTTGCCGACCAATACAGCGCGCCCCTGAGCGTCCGCTGGCTCGACCCCGACACAAACTACACCCTCCAAAACGGTACACCCGTCATCTACGGCGGACTGGTGTTCGTCGCAAGCAACAACAAGCTCATCTGCTATGACGCCGTGCCCAAACGCGACCTCGACGGCGACGGTCGCTCGGACGATGGTCGCCTCGATCTGGAGCAGGGCAAAAACTTCGATAAGGTGTGGGAAGTCGAGTTGGGGGGTCAGTCCTCCCCGCCGATTGTGGTGGAGACCCGCGAGGGGCTGCAAGTAGTGGTCGTTGTAGGTGCCGAAGCGCGTGGGTACTGGGGGCTACCCCGCGACGCTCAAGGACGCGTCCCCGAGCAGGGACAGCTGGTGTGGCGACTACCTTCGCCCGTGTCGGGTTCTGCCCCTACCACCGCCGACGGGCA
>JANXCK010000025.1 GCA_025060055.1 Fimbriimonadales bacterium
CGCCTGTTGCGGGATACCGACCGTGAGACCGAGCGCAATGCCCAGCGTTAGCCCGAATCGTTTCACTCTGCGATTATACCTTTCGGGCGTCTCTGCGTGATTTTTGACGCGCAGGAGCGTATAATATACAGGAGGCGCTGAATGACAATCCATCGCCTGATGTACTGGCTGTTTCTTGCAGTCGGAATGGTGCTCATGGCAACGATTGGGTTCCTGCTTGCCGACCCGTTTTTGAAGGCGGTGGACAACTGGTTTTCGGGCGAGCCACCGATTTCGCCGCTGTGGACGCGGATTGGGCTGACGACAGCAGGGCTGTTGATGGGAATCCTTGTAGCGAACTACAGTTTCCAGATGCTGGCGCGAGTGGCACGGCACCTGGAAGAGGCGGAACCCGACGAGAAGTTGGCAATCGGGCTGGGCGTGGTCTCCGCAGCGGTGATCACCTTTGCGCTCTACCCCTTGCTGTTTGCGATTGGCGGCGTGCGACTCGGCTGGGCACTGACGCTGCTTGCCTTCGTAGTGCTGATTTACCTGAGCATTGTGAGCTTTTTGAGCATGAAGGAGTATCTCCCGCTCACGGCGCAGATGGCACGCCGCTCCAAAGGCATCAAGGTGCTGGATACCAGCGTGATTATCGACGGGCGTATTCGAGACATCCTGCGCACGGGCTTTCTGGAGGGCAAACTGTATGTGCCTGGCTTCGTGCTGGACGAAATCCAGCATATTGCCGACTCGGAAGACCCGCTGCGTCGCGCGCGCGGCAGGCGCGGACTCGATGTGCTGAAGCAACTCCAAGCCGAACTGGGCGAGAACCTGGAGGTACGCACCCACGACCGTCTTGCGCCCCACACGGGCGACGAGGTCGACTCGCGCCTCGTGCGCTTGGCAAAAGCGATGCGTGCCGACATCGTCACCAACGACTACAACCTCAATCGCGTGGCGGAGTTGCAAGGTGTGCGTGTGTTGAACATCAACGAACTCGCTGAGGCGGTGCGCATCCATGTGCTGCCTGGCGAGGAACTCACGGTCATCCCGATTCGCGAGGGGCAAGAGCCAGAACAGGGGATTGCCTACTTGGAAGACGGCACGATGGTCGTGGTGGAAGGTGGGCGCGAGTATCTCAATCAAGCGATTGAGGTCGTGGTGACCAGCGTGTTGCAGTCGGCGCGCGGCAAAATGCTGTTTGCTGAGCCGAAACTCGCCGAGAGCAAGACAGAAGGAGGAATCGACTATACTACACGCCCTTATCTTGGCAGCAGGAAGCGGCGTCCGATTCGGTAAGGGCGACAAGTTGTGGCAGCTGCTGCATGGTGCGCCTGTGTGGCGTCATGCGGCGTGGCGCGTGCTGAGCCATCCTGCGTTCGATTCGGGCGCGCTCGTCGTCGCCCCAGAGAACGCGGCGCGCTACGAGGCGTACCTGCAGCAGTTCCCGATGCCGAAACCGCTACGCGTGCTGGCGTGCGGCGGCGCGACACGCCAAGCGACGGTGCGCAACGCGCTCGCCTATCTGCCTAATGGCGCACAGCTTGTGGCAGTCCACGACGCGGCGCGTCCCCTTGTGCGCCCTGCGCTGCTTGATCGGCTCGTGGCGACCGCGCAGCAGTGGGGCAGCGCGGTTCCCGCCCTGCCGATTCAGGAGACGCTCAAACGCTCGCGCGATGGCAGGCGGGTGCTGAAGACCGCCGCTCGCGAGGGCTTGTATCGGGTGCAGACTCCGCAGATTTTCCGCGCCGAGTGGCTAATGGACGCCTACCACCGCGCAACCGACGAACTCATCGCATCCGCCACCGATGACGCGCAACTGGTGGAACACGCGGGGTATCCCGTGTATCTGGTATCGGGCGACCCGTACAACCTGAAGCTCACCACCCAAGATGATTGGGCGATGCTGCGCTTGCTTGCGGGCGAGGGCACGCCTGCGCGTGTCGGAATCGGGTATGATATTCACCAGCTAACGGAAGGGCGAAAGCTGATGCTCGGAGGCGTTCCGATTGACTATCCCTACGGGTTGCAGGGGCATTCCGACGCCGATGTCGTGTTGCACGCGATGTGCGATGCGCTGCTGGGCGCAGCGGCGTTAGGCGACATCGGACAGCATTTCCCTAATAGCGACCCGCGCTGGAAGGACGCCCCCAGCACGCTCCTGCTCAGCCAAGTGAACACGCTCTTAGCGCAGCACGGTTGGCAACCGCGCCATCTCGATGCGACGGTGCTTGCCGAAGCGCCCAAGCTTGCGCCGTATATCCCGCAAATGCGCACGCGAATTGCCCAAGCGCTGGGCATTCTACCAGAGCAGATTAGCATCAAAGCGACGACCAACGAAGGTATGGACGCCGTCGGCGAGCGGCGCGCGATTGCGTGCTACGCCGTCGCGACCATCTACCCTATCTGTGGAGAGGCGAACGATGAGCAAATCCCAACGCAAACAGGTTGAAATCGTCGATGTGACTTTCCGCAGCCCGCACCAAGAACTGACCGAAGCCGAGAAGGAGTATGTGCGCCGCAAGCTGCATAAGCTGGCACGCTTTTTCCACAAGATTTGGACGTTGGAAGTGAGCTACGAACAGGTGCGCGGGCAGCACCATGTGTCTGTTGTCGTGGACGCCGACGGGCAGAAGTTCCATTACGACGACAAGGCGCACGAGTTTCGTGCCGCAGTGGACACCGTCGTGCAGAAGTTAGAACACCAGCTGGCTCGCTACAAGGAGAGGCTACAGAAGCGCGGACGCAAGCCACGCGAAGAGGTGATCGAGGCGACACTCAGCGAGATGCCTCCCACCGAGGAGACGCCCCCGCCGAACCCTGCCCTGCGACGCACGATGCGCGTGCCCCTCAAACCGATGAGTTTGGAAGAGGCACTGCTGCAGGCGGATTTGGAGAACGCATCGGTGTACATGTTCTACGACGCCGACGCCGACCGCTACTGCGTGCTGGTGCAGGTGGAAAAAGGCGTGTACGATCTCATCGAGGCGATTCAATAGACTCGGCACCGCTGCAGCAAGCGATCGACATTCGCTTCCGTCTGCTGGGCAAGCGTCTCCAGCGGTACTTCCCACAAGGCGGCGACCTGCTGCGCCACCAGCGACAGGTAGGCGGGTTCGTTGCGCTTGCCCCGATAAGGATGCGGCGCAAGGTAGGGCGCATCGGTTTCCAGCAGCAGGCGATCGCGCGGCGTTGTCCGCACGATTGCACGCAGCGGCTCCGCACTCTTGAAGGTCACCACTCCGCCAATCCCCAAGTAGTAGCCCAGTTCCAGCCCGCGTTGCGCGTGCACCGCCGTGCCTGAAAAGCAATGCAGCACGCCACGCACAGCGGGGTACTCGGACAGCACAGCGAGCAGCTCATCGTAGGCGTCGCGACAATGAATCACGACGGGCAACCCCAGTTCGGCAGCTAACTGCAACTGGGCGTGGAACGCGCGGTACTGTGCCTCGCGGGGCGCAAGGTCACGATAAAAGTCCAGCCCGATTTCGCCGATTGCCACCACGCGCGGATGGCGCGCGAATGCCCGCAGCGTCTGGAGCGCGTCGGCGTCGCAGTGCGCTGCATCGTGCGGGTGGATGCCCACAGCCGCGTAAAAGGCGTCGGCGTGTGCAGTGAGTTCGAGCGCGCGCTGGCTGCTGGGTAAGTCGTAGCCAATCAGAATCAGTCGCTGCACGCCCGCCTGCTGAGCGCGAAACCAGACCGCTTGCCAATCGGCATACAAATCGGGGTGATTGAGGTGGCAGTGGGTGTCTGTCCAGCTCATGGTGCGCCTCTGGCGGAGAGGGTGGGATTCGAACCCACGATCCCCCTTTTGGGAGGATTCCCGTTTTCGAGACGGGCCCGTTCAACCACTCCGGCACCTCTCCGAAACAAATGGCGCCCTCGGAGGGATTCGAACCCCCGACGCCCTCCTTAGGACGGAGGCGCTCTATCCACTGAGCTACGAGGGCGCAAAACAATGGCGCGTCCGGAGGGACTCGAACCCCCGACCTCAAGGTCCGCAACCTTGCGCTCTATCCTCTGAGCTACGGACGCGTGAGCATGGGGATTATACCCCACGCGAGGTACTAAATTCAAGAGGCGAGAGGGTGTTTGAGACCATTGCGATGTAGCATGGGTGGGATAGTGCCTTTTGCAGGCATCCCTACTGAGGGGCTGTTTAAGAAATAGACAGCTGAAGCTGTTGCTGAGCAAACCAAGCCCGCCTGCGCGGGCTAAAAGCCGACGCAGGTCGGCTTCGTTTGCATAGGAACGGCTTGAGCCGTTAGGGGTATGCGCCATTTCTTAAACAGTCTCTAAGTGCCTCAAAGGTTATATCGTCCCTTTTCTGCGGGGCGGGTTAGAAACTCGCCCCTACCAAAACGCTCTGTAGGGGCGCGTTCTCAACGCGCCCAAAATGGGCGATTTCATATTTGAGGCACTTATCAGACAGCCTCTGGTGGCGCGTGAGACCCCGACTGGTATAATTCGCACGCCAAGTAGGTGTTCGAACTCTGCTCTTGGGCTGCTTAGGGGTGGACGGCTGAAGCCGTTGCCAGCGCGAGGAGGCACCACTTGCACGACCAAAAACCGATTCCCTTCGATAGCCTGAGCCTGTACGCAGTGCTGCAAGAGCGCGACTTTTTTCAGGGCGGGCGGATTCAGGAGATACGCCAGCCTGAGCCGCTGACCATCGTGTTGCACATCTACGCCCAGCGCGTGGAGCATCGGTTGCTCATCTCCGCCGACGCACAGTTCGCACGGATGCACTGCATCAGCGCGAAGATGCCCAACGCCCCCACGCCGCCACCGTTCCTGCAGAGCCTGCGCAAGCACATCGAAGGCGGCTTCGTGCGCAGCCTACAGATGATTGGCTTCGATCGTATCGTGCAGATGGAGGTTCAGACGCGCGAAGGCGTCTATCGGCTGATGATTGAGCTGATGGGCAAG
>JANXCK010000055.1 GCA_025060055.1 Fimbriimonadales bacterium
CTGTGCACTGAACCACTTGGACTTATGGGTGCGCAACGGCATCCCCGCTTACAAAACTCCTTTGCCCCACATCTTGGGTAGTGATATTGCGGGCGAGGTGGTGGAAGTCGGGGAGGGTGTGCGCGGCTGGGGCAAAGGCGATCAAGTGGTGCTGTATCCGATTATTTCCTGCGGCAAATGCCGATTCTGTAAAGTCGGGCGTGAGAACTTGTGCCAAGAGGTGCAGGTGATTGGCGCCCATCGCGCAGGCGGCTACGCCGAGTACATCGTAGTGCCAGAGCGCAACTTGGTGCATAAGCCGTCAAACCTGAGCTTCGAGGAAGCGGCGGCGTTTCCGTTGGTGTTCCTAACCGCGTGGCACATGCTGATGACCAAAGTCCGCTTACAACCAGGCGAGTGGGTGTTGATTATGGGCGGGAGCAGTGGCGTGGGCAGCGCAGCCATCCAGATTGCGAAGCTGCGTGGCGCGTTAGTGATCGCCACGGCGGGCAACGCCACCAAACTGGAACGCTGCCGCGCGCTGGGCGCCGACTTCACCGTGAACCACAACAACCCTGACTGGTATCAGCAAGTGCGCGCCGCCACCGAAGGCGAAGGCGTGGATGTGGTGTTTGAGCACGTGGGACAAGCCGTGTTCGACGCCTGCATCCGTCTGCTCACCAAAGGTGGACGGCTGGTCACCTGCGGCGCAACCACAGGCGCAGAAGCGAGGTTCGACATCCGCTACGTGTTCAGTCGCGAGCTGGAAATCCACGGAACCTACATCGGCACACGCGCCGAGCTGGAGCAGATTCTGCCCCATATCGTTTCAGGCAGGTTCCGCCCGATTGTCGACAGCGTGTTCGACCTGCGCGAAGCGCGGCAGGCGCACGCCAAGCTCGAAAGCCGCGACTTCTTCGGCAAGGTGGTGCTGAAAATCGCGTAGCACCCGCTGCCGAGAAACGGTACACACAATAAGCGATGAACGCTCGGCTCGGTATTCGGTGGTTAGACCCGACGGGCGTGGTGATCGAGCGCATGCCCGACAGCGTGGCAGTGCGCATCCGCTTGCCCAACGGCGAGGTGTACGAGGATGTGCAGTTCGCCCGTGCGTTCCCGCTCTCGCACGCGCAGGGCTACATCAGCGTGCTGCGACGCGAGGAACGCGACAAGTTCGTCGAAGTTGGCATCTTCCGCACCTTAGAAGGAATGCCCGAACCCTCGCGCCAAGTGCTGGAGGAGGAACTGGAACGGCGCTACTTCACGCCTGTCATCGAAAAGATCTACTCGCTCACCGAAGAGTACGGGCAACACCGCTGGGATGTGGAGACCGATCGGGGCAGGCGCGTGTTCTATGTGAGCAACTGGCGGGATAATGTGCATGAGCTTTCGCCCGTGCGGTATCTCATCGTTGCGGTGGACGGCAGCCGCTACGAGATACGCAACCTTGAGGAACTCGACAGCAAAAGCCGAGCGTGGCTGGACAAGCTGGGCTGAGGTACTCGAGGAGGGAATAGTCGGCGCGCGGTATGCGAGGCAAAGCGATACACCCACTCGCGCTCAGGAAACAGCAACCGCACGTGTTTATTGCATCACACCCTCGACTGCGCTGTCGCTGTCCGCTGCCTCTTCCTCGATGCGCAGCGCTTGCACCACGCGAATTCGATGCCCTTCAATCGCATGCACGCGCAGCTCCCAGCCATCCACCCGCACTGTCTCGCCCTCCGTCGGCGGATGCCCCAGCTGCCCGAACACGTAGCCTCCCAGCGTGTCGAACTCGTCCGACTGCAGCGCGATGCCCAGCAGCTCGCTCGCGTCGTCCAGGTGCAGGCGGGCGTCAATCAGCAGCGAGCCGTCGGGCAGTTGCTCTACCTGCGGCTCAGGCTCCACATCGTACTCGTCCTGAATCTCGCCCACAATCTCCTCCACGAGGTCTTCAAGCGTCACCAAGCCTGAAGTGCCGCCGTACTCGTCTTGCAGAATCGCCATGTGCGTGCGTTGGCGGCGCATTTCCTGCAGCAAGTCCACCACGCGCTTGCTCTCTGGCACGAAGAACGCGGGGCGCATCACCTCGTGCAGCGAGAACTTCGCCGTGCTGTCGCAATAGCGCAGCAAGTCCTTCGCGTGGACAATCCCCACGATGTTGTCTAAGCTGCCCTCATAGATGGGAATCCGCGTGTGCCCCGACTCGCGAATGAGTTTGATAATTTCTTGGGCGGTAGCGGTGGTCGGCGCAGCTTTGATGTCCACGCGCGGGGTCATTACCTCGCGGGCTATCGTGTCGGTGAACTCGAAGATGGACTGAATCATCTCCTTTTCCTGCTCTTCGATCACGCCTTGCTCTTCACCCGCTTCCACCAGCACGCGCAGCTCTTCCTCGCTCACGACAGGCGCAAGGCGCATCATCTGGATGCCGAACAGCCGCAGCACAGCGCGTGTCATGCCGTTTACCAACAGTATCGGTAGCGCGAAGAGGCGGTCGAACACCGTCATCGGCACAATCACCAGCAGGGCGACGCGCTCGGCATGCGTGATGGCAATGCTGCGGGGCACGGTCTCGCCGATAATCACATTCGCGAACGCCGTGATAATCGCGACCAGCGCGACGCTGAAGCCGTACAGGTCAATTCCTGTCGCCGACTCGATGGGGCGTAGCGTGCTGTGCAGCGGTTCCGCGAGGTTCGTCGCGGCGACCGCCGACGCCAGAAACGCCACGATGTTCAGCCCCACCTGCACCGTGGACAGAAAGCGCGACGGCTCGCTCTTGAACGCCGCCAGATACGGCGCGAGCCGATGCTTCTGCTCCGTGAGCATGCGCACCCAGCTGTGGCGAATTGAGGTCAGCGCGCTCTCCGCCATCGAAAAGAACGCGCTGAGCAACAGCAACACCAGAATCACCAACAGGCTGGTGGTGGGCGTTAGCCCGCCCGACTGGGCGGCGGATGCCGCAGGTTCCGACTGCCCATACAGCCCCCAAGTGGCGCTCAGAATCGCAATCAGGAGAACAATCCAGAACCGTAGCCGCGGTTTCGTGCGACGACTGTTTGGGTTCTCGGTCATCGTGCGTGTGTCCTCCTCATCGGGGCGTGAGCCAGAAGATGAGCGCGCCCAGCCCGACGCCGAGTAGGCTGCCCAGCACCACCTCGCGCCAGCTGTGGATGTCGGCGTCCACACGGCTTTGCGCAATCAACGCCGCCAACAGCAGCGCCAGCACCGAGGCTAACAGGTCGCCAGAGACCACGATAATCGCCATCGCAAAGAAAAAGCCCAGTGCGGCGTGCCCGCTCACTGCGCCCCCGTGAAACAGGCGCACCTTGCCCTGCGTCGCCAGCACCTTCACCAGCGAGACAATCACGAAAATCAAAATCACGCCAATCGTCACGGCGACGGCTAAGGTCGGCTCGGCACGCTCCATCCGCAGGCGAATCTGCTCCAAGCGCAAATCGCCCATAAACAGCACCCACGCCACCACCACCGCGTTCAGCGTCGCTACCAGCACCGCGCCCGCCGCAATGTCTTTGGCGAACTTCGCTTTGGGATGATACTCTTCCGTCACCAAGTCCACTGTCGCCTCAATCGCCGAGTTGAACATCTCGGCAATCAGCACGATGGAGATGGTGAACAGCAGCACGAGCATCTCGCGTTTATCAAGGCGGAACAGCAGCCCCATCAGTAGCACCAGCACCACGCTGAAGAAGTGGAACCGCATATGGCGTTGCGTGCGCACGACGGCAACGATTCCTTCCAGCGCGTAGCGGAAGCCATCCAGCGGGTGGCGGCGGGGGGCGAGGTGGGGCAGTTCGGGTGTGTCCGCCTCGCCGTTGCGCGGCACAGGCTCGGACTGCACTTCACGCGCCCGTTCGGGCGGTTCTGCTTCAGGTGTCCTCATAGCGTGAGTACCACTCCTCGC
>JANXCK010000060.1 GCA_025060055.1 Fimbriimonadales bacterium
GCTGCCGATGTGGTGCAGGTGGGCGACACGATTGATGTGAAAGTGATGAAGGTGCGTGGCGAGGCGGGGATGCCCGAACTGTCCAAGCGGGAAGCCGACTTCGACAAGCTGTGGCAATCGATCGTGCGGGCGTATGAGAGCCAGGAGACGCTGGAGGCGATGGTGGTCAATGTGGTAAAGGGCGGCGTGGAAGTAAATATCGGTGTGCGCTGCTTCGTGCCCGCCAGCCAGATTGCCCGACGCCTGCCCCCCAACCAGCTCGACCGTCTGGTCGGCGAGGTCATCCCCATCAAGATTATCGATATCGACGCAGACAAGCGCAAGGCGGTCGCCTCGAACAAGCTGGCAGAGGAAGAAATTCGCAAACGGCGCGAGGAGGAAGAGCGCCAGCGTCGCGAGCGCGTGTTTGCCACGCTTAGCGTAGGGCAGCGCTTCAAGGGCGTCGTGAAACGGATTGCGCCCTACGGCGCATTCGTCGATATCGGCGAATATGAGGGCTTGCTGCACATCAGCGAAATGTCGTGGGCGCGGGTCGAGAACCCGCGTGAAGTTCTCAAGGAGGGCGACGAGATTGATGTCGTGGTGATTCGCCTCGAGCCTGAGAACGGCAAGGTAGCACTGAGCCGTCGCCAAGTGATGCCTGACCCGTGGCAGATCGCTGCACAACAATACAAAGAGGGCGACGAGATCGAAGCGCCGATCACGCGCGTAGGGCGCACAGGGGCGTTCGCACGGGTGATGGAAGGCGTCGAGGCGTTCCTGCCCCTCTCGGAACTGTCCAGCAAGCGCGTCAAGAGCGCAGACGAAGTGGTCTCGGTGGGCGAAACGGTCAAAGGGCGGATTATTGAGATGGATCCGCGTCGGCGGCGGATGGTGGTCAGCTTGCGTGCGCCAGAAGAGCAGCGCGCCGTGCAGGAGCATCGCCAGCGTGCCGCCATGAGCAAAAGCTCTGGCTTTACGATAGGCGAGCGGCTCTCGTCGCAGCTGCAGCAACTGCGCAGTGAAGCAGCCGAAGCCGAGACACCTCAAAATCCCGCTCCTGACCCTAATGCGGAGGCAGGAACCAGTGCCGATGCCCCGAATCCCTAATGCAACGGATTGCAATCACGGGCGGCGTCGCCGAAGGCAAGACCACAGTCTTGCGGATGTTCGAGTCATGCGGCGCAACAGTGCTGAGCAGTGATGCCTTAGTGGCGACGCTGCTGCTTCCAGGGACGGAACTATGGCAACGGCTTGTTCAAGAGTTTGGGCAGGGAATTGTGGCAGCGGACGGCACGCTGGCACGCGAGCAGCTGGCGGCATTAGCGTTCGGCGATGTGTCCCTGCGCCGCCGACTCAACCAGATTCTTCATCCCCCCGTCGTGCGCGCACTCCACGCGCGGCTCGAATCGCTGGCGTGTGGCACAACGCCCGTGCTGGTCGAAGTGCCGTTGCTCATCGAGGTGGCGCTGCAAGGCGAGTTCGACGGTGTCGTGGTGGTACACGCGACACCCGCGCTGCAACGCCGTCGCCTCATCGAGCGTGGTGTCCCGCCACGACGCGCGGGGCAGATGATGCGAGCGCAACTGCCCACGCGCTGCAAACTCGCCTTTGCCGACTGGGTGATTCGCACGCACCGCCCGCTGGAACACGTCGAGCGCCAAGTGCGCCGAATCTGGCAGACCCTCGTCGCCGAGCGTGGGGTATACTAAGCAGCGCAACAGAATCGCGGTTCGCTCGTCGAAGTCGCATAGGAGTATCCCTACGCTGATAGAATCGACAGAAGAGGAGGCATGAACGCAGTGATACGACGATGGCAGTTGTTCGTGGCGGGGCTTTTATTGGCTTGGGCAGGTCATGCGCAGGACGGAGCTGGCTCGTCCGCGCCTTATGATCGCTCGATGCGGAATGTAATGCCGAACGCGCGGGTGCGCGAGATCCCTCCGCAGAACTATCGGATTGCGCCGTCGCGTGCGCCGTTGAGCGAGAGCGTCGCATGGCGCAAAGATGGGCTGTTTGACCCTCAACGCTTTCAGCAGCAGCTGCAGCAGCGGCAGCAGCGCACGCGCGCGCCACGCTGGGATCGCGACATCACGAACGCAGAACCCGACGAGTTGCACCCTGTGTACAATCCCGGCGCAACCAAGATGTATTTTGCCAGCAACGCGGGTGCGGTGGGGCGTGACGCGCGGGGCAACGAACGGCTCATCAACCCCACACCGCGCTACCGTATCTGGCGCGGCGACCTGGACGCAGGCAACCAACTCTTTCTCGGCACGCTCACAAACCTCACGCCGATTACTGGCGACACACCCGATGAGCAGTTTGGCAGCCAGATCCAGCCTGCGCTCAACGAGCCTGCCAACATCCTCGCATATGCGAACCGCAGCGCCGCGGGCAGCTACAACATCGTCGTTCGCAGCCTCCTCGACCCGCGGCAGCGTGTCGTGCTGACCACCGACAACGATGGAGTTACGCACAACCTGCATCCCACGCTGAGCCCTGGAGGCAATCTGGTCGTCTTCTCCTCGAACCGCCTGCTTCCTGGCGATACGCCCGCCACGCGACGCTATCGCCTGTTTGTCGCACGCGCCGACGGGCGCCCGTTTGAGAACAGAGAGTACTACCGCCCCATCACCAATCCTGACCCTGGCTTTCACGATGTAGAGCCAGCGTGGGCGCCTGACCGAGATCAGATTGCCTTCGTGCGCATCGCGCCTGACGGCAGCAGCTATATCTACGTGCTGGACTTCAACACGCTCAGTGCGGTGCAGTGGACAAGCTTTGTTGACCAAAACGGCAACCGCCCGCGCGATCGCCAACCCGAATGGACAACAATCGGGGAGGTTCCATTCCTCATCTTCGCATCCACGCGCAAGTCGGGCGCGAACCACGATCGCGGCGCCCCTGCCGACCGCGTGGATGTGACGGACCGCATCTACAACATCTTTTACATCCCCGCCCTGCTTCCCGAAGAGCAGTCGGGTGCCTCTGCGATAGCCCTCACCGACGATCCCAGTAGCCCCGCCGAAGCCAAGCCCGATGTGCCTGGCGTTGCGTTCTTTGCGCCAGCAGCAGGCGCGAAGTACCCCACCCCCGCGATTGCCACGCGCAACCGCGTTGCCTATCACTCCACACGCACGCAGGGCGCAGAACGCCCTGGTCCGGGTCTCCACGACCTATGGGAGACGCAGTTCGCTGACACCACGCCGCCCGTCTTGGAGGTGTTGCCCGAAGTGAGCCCCAAAGAGATGTTCCCAGGCGACACCGTGACGATTAAGGTGCGCGTGGCGGACTTCCAGAGCGGCGTCAACTTCGTGCGCGTGCAGTTTAAAGACCCCGACAGCGCCGAGCAAGACGCCGCTGGGGTTGAGCATCGCATCTACCAGCTGTTCCAGTTCGATCCACTCTTTCCGAACCGGATTTTGGTGGACACCACTTCGCAAGCGTATGTGCCGCTGTTTGTGGAAGTGGGGCAGCAAGCGATTAATCCGCGTACCTACGAATACAAAGAGCCGTACAGTCTGGCGCGTTTGGGCTATGCAGGCAGTTTGGACGACACGCTGCTGCTGCAGCCAGAGACCGATCAGAACGGCAACCCGACGGGCTGGTATGTCGCCACTTGGCGCACACCCGATGTGCCCAGCGACTTCTACTTGGATGTGATTGTGCGCGATAACGCGGACAACGAGTTTATTTACGATAATGTGTCGGGCTTCACGACCCAGCAGTTCACAGGTGTTCACAACATCCTGCTGGTTTCCGACTATATGGGCGGTCAGATTTTCGTGCAGAATCGCGTTGACGCGATTGGCAACCGTCCCGTGCTGCGCCCCACTTGGCAGCCTGTCGAGAGCTACTGGACAGATAACCCAACTGGCAAGCCGCCGTTCGATGTCGCGCAGCCGCCTACAGGGGCAGGCGCGATTATCCACGGCGACGGCGCAATCCCGCATCCGACTTTAGGACTGCCGTTCCGTGTCCGCGCCGACACGCTGGGCGAGAACACGCCCTATCGCAACCTGTATAACATCTGGCGCGTGCAGTGCCGCAACCCCATCACGCCTGCGGTGTTAGCGGGCTACCTGCCACGCATCGAGCGCGAGCCTATCGACTTGGCAGGCGGGTTCCGCGACAAGCTGCACGCCACGCGCATCGTCATCTGGGCAAGCCCCTACACAGGCAATGTGTGGGCGGGTCCAGGACACATCTTAGATCCCGAAATCCAGACCCTGATTCGCACCTTCCTGCAGGGCAGCGGGCGAATAGTGTTCAGCGGTCAAGATATCGCTTGGGCGCTGAGCCTGCGCGGCACCTTCACGAATCAGTTCCTCAACGACATTATGCGCGTGTCGTTCGACAGCGACGCCGCCGACGATGTGTTCCTTATTCCGTACGAAGGGTTGCGCCGCGAAATCACCCGCGTGCCCCCACGCGAGCGCGAAGACCCGAACCCACTCGCCGATAACCCTGGTGGAATTCCTATCTGGATTCGCCGCGTGGGCGCGAACCAAATCGAAGTAGACAGCCCTGCCGAATTCCGGCTGTCGCACCCCTCGATTTACGTGGTACAACCGCCTCCACTGCTTGAATTCTTCGATGTGCTGCCTCCACGCGGCGCGACAGCCACGACTCCGCTGTTCACTGACGCGGCGTGGAACCAAGTGTGGCCCGACACTGTTGATGTGGCGCAGAATGCCCGCTCACCCTATCGGTATGTGCGCCCACGCGTCAACACGGGCACACTGCTGGGCGACTCCGCCGATGCAGGCTCGTACTACATCAACGAGGCAAACCGCTCCAAGGTGGTGTTTCTGTCATTCGGCTTGGAAGGTGTCAACTCGTTTTACAACGATGTCACGATTGGCACTTTGCAGACCCTTTGGTGTCGTGCCTATCGCAACAAGATTCTGCATAATGCCTTTGGCTGGATGACGCACAGTGTGCTGGAGGGCGTGGTGCGCCAGTATGACCCCGACACGCGCACCTTCTCGCCGCTGCCGCGCGCCCTCGTGCGCGTGGTGGGCATCTTCCCGCCCAGCATCGCGGATGTTGAAGCAGGCTACGCCATCACCGATTCGAACGGTTTCTATCGGATTGTCGGACTGGAAGCGGGCTTTTATGTGGTCGATGCCCAGCGCCCTGGCTTTCGAACCCAGCACCCTGAGACCATAGCATTAGTAGCAGAGACAGCCACCATCAACCTGATTATGGTGGCGACGCCGCCAGGGCAAATCGGCGGTCGTGTTATTGACATCAACAATCAGCCTGTGCGCGGCGCTGAGGTTACAGCCACCAGCGTAGAAGACCCCGGACTGGTCGTGAAGGTGCTTAGTGATCCCGACGGCACTTTCCTCATTCCGCGTGTACCAGCGGGGCGGTGGAATGTGACGGTGGAGAGGTTGGCGTTTGGCGGCTACAGTCTCCCGCCTGTGGAACCGCCTGGTGGCGTCTACCGAGATGTGGTAGTGCGCTCTGGCGAGACTGTGAGCGTGGGCAACTTCGTGCTGGCGCCGCTGCCCGGCACAGTGAAGGGTACGGTCACTGACGCGAACACAGGACGCCCGCTGGCTAATGCGCGAATCACTGCCGTGCCCGCAGGCGGGACTGCCGCGCGCGGAGGCGCAACAACGAACGCGAATGGCACCTACGAATTCCAAGTGCCCGCTGGTGAGTATGTGCTCACGGCAGTCGCGCCTGGCTACGCATCCGAAAGCCGAACCGTGACCGTGCCTGCTGAGCGGGAAGTCACGGTCAACTTCGATCTGGCGCCACTGCCACCCGGCTCAGTAACAGGCAAGGTGGTGCGTCGCTTCGGTGGCGCACCTGAACCTGGCGTTACAGTGAGGCTTCTCCTGCCACCGAACGACGCTGACAGTGGCATTCCGCCCGTGACTACCGATGCTAACGGCAACTACCAAATCCCGAATGTCCCGCCTGGTGAGTATATTGTCGTGCCAAGCAAATCGGGATTCACTTTCATCCCGAGTCGGCGCACCATTACCGTAGAGCCGAACCGAACGACGGTGGTGGGCGAGTTCCGCGCCGAGCCGTTGCGCACCTTCTTCAAAGGACGCTTCCTGGTCTCTACACCCTACGACTACACGCAGGAGGTGCGCGATTTGTTGAGCGTGCCCGCCAACGCGACCTTCCGCTTCTTCACTTGGGATCCCGCTCAGTCGCGCTATGTGTTCTATCCGAACGCGCCCGCGAATCGGTTCCAGCTCGGACGCGGCTACTTCATCGAGACTTCGGAGGATTTGGCACTCACCACCTTCGGCGTTGCTGCGCCCAATCAGCCGTTCCAAATCCCGCTGCGCAGCGGATGGAACCTCATCGGCAACCCGTTCACCTTCGATATCGATTGGAGTCAGGTGCAAGTAGTCGATCCCGACACAAACACGGCGATCTCGCTTCCGACGGCAGCGGGCAAGCGCATCGTGGCGAACGCGCTGTGGGGCTACTCGTTTGGCAGCTACCTTGCGACCACGCGCCTGAAGGTCTGGGAAGGCTACTGGGTGTACGCTTATCGCGATACGCGGCTGGTCATCCCGCCTTCGGCGCAAGCGACGAGCAGTGAGAGCCGCAGCGTGAGCGCAAGCCCGACAGGCTGGCGACTGACACTGGAAGTTCAGTCGGGCGAGCTGAGAGACCGCGCGTATGTGGGCGTCTCGCGTGCTGCCACGGCGGGCTACGATAGCGAACACGACCTGCTCAAACCGCCACCACTTGGCTCCGAGTATGTCTACATCAGCCTGCCACGCCTGAACTGGGGCGAGCAGAGCGGTCTGTACGGCGTCGACATCCAGCCAGCTACACGCAGCACCAGTTGGGAGTTCGCTGTGGAGACCAGCCAGCCCAACCGCGAGGTGACCTTGCGCTGGCCCGATATGCAGCAGCTGCCGCGCTCGGCGAACCTCGTGCTGGTGAATCTGGACACAGGTGAGCGTCGCTACCTGCGCACCACAGGCGCGTACACCTTCCGCACAGGCGCAAGCGGCGTGAGCCGATTCCGCCTGGAGATGGCGTCCAGCAGCCGCCTGCTGCGCATCCAGCAGGTGCAAATCAGCGCGGGACGCGGCAACCAGCACACAATCGCGTTCCAACTGACAGGAGATGCGACAGTGCAGGTGAATATTCTGTCAGGCGGAAAGGTGGTGCGCCAGCTGCTCCATCAAGCAACGCGCAGCGGCGGGCTGCAGCAAGCTATTTGGGATGGGCGCGACCAGAACGGTATCGCGCTACCGCCTGGTGCATACACCGTAGAGATTCAAGCCGTGAGCGAGGACGGGCAGGTCGCCCGCGCGACTGCGCCGCTGATGCTCACGCGCTGAGCAGTCTACGCAGTAAGGAGGAGCTATCAGGGTGAAAACAGGGATGAGACGAGCTTGGGCGACGCGCACGGCGTACCTCGGCGTGCTTAGCATGCTCGCAGTGGGCGTGCTGTACCCGCTGGGCGTCGTGCGTGCGCACGCACAACTGGTGCAACAACTGACGCGCATAGCGATTCTGGATTTCGAGAATCGGAGCGGGTACGGCGGCGCCAGCATCGCCCGCGCTGCGACCGACGCCGTCGCAGGCGAATACCAGAAACTGGGCAAGTTTGAGGTACTGGCGCGCGGCGAAGTGGAACAGCAACTCAAAGACCTCGACTTGGCGCCGCCTTTAGACAAATCGGGTTTCCTGCGCTTGGGACGCGCCCTGCAGGTTGAGTCAATCATCACGGGCGAAGTGAACGCTGTGAGCTTCGTAGGAAGCCCGAAGCAAGCGCAAGTCGTTCTTACCGTGCGCGTGATTGATATTGCGTCGGGCGAACCCATCAACGGCGCGGTGGCAACAGGGTTTAGCAACCGACGCCCTGGCTACACGGGTGACGACGACACCCTCGTCCAAGAAGCTATCCGCAACGCGGCGTTCGAGGCAGTGCGCATCATCCGCAACTACACCATTCCCGAAGCGACCGTGCTGACCACGCGCGCAGGTAAAGAGGTGCTGCTCAATCGCGGCATTCGGGGCGGACTGCAACCCGGCATGGAGATGATAGTGGTGCGGCGCGGCGAGGAAGTGGGGCGCATCCGCGTCACGCAGGTGTCCGATAGCGACGCCATCGGCGAGATTATCGACTTTGGACGCGGTATCCAAAGCGAAGACCGCGCTCGCGCCATCTTCCGCGTGCCTACAGTGGAAATCAAAGCAGGGCGCGTAGTAACCGAGCGCCCCCGCCAGCGCGGCGAAGGCAACAAGCTGCTCCGCGCTCTGGGACCAATCTTGGTGATCGGACTCATCGCCTTTGGCGTCGCGCGCGCCTCATCGGGCGGCAACACCCCCGTGCAAACTGTGGTTGCCGAAGCGGGCGCCGATGGCAACTTCGAGCCGTTCGTGCGCATCTCGTGGAAAACCACGCTGTTTGCCAAGAGCGTGCCCGACATGGTGCAGTGGCAAATCTACCGCTCGGACTTCATCGGCACCGACGAAAACGGGCAGTTGCGCCCTATCGGCGTGACGCCTGGCAACCAAAACTTCTTCATCGACACCACCGTGCCACGTGTTCTTAGTTATGTCACTGCCCCCAACCTGCGCGAGGGTATTGAAGACATCGAGCTCGAGAGCTACGATGAGGACTCGCCTGCTCCCGGCGTGGCGCCCGGACGCTCCTACACTTACCAAATCGCGCTGATCTATCGCGAGCGGATTGATGCAGAGGAGCCGATTGTTCTGTATAAAATCTCCGATCGCGTGCGTTCGGGGCAGGTCACGGTGATACTCCCCGTGCTGCTGCTTTCCCCTGTGCAGCGCAGCGAGGATGTCGACCCGAAGGATGTGCGGTTCAGCTGGCTGGCAGCCGAGAACGCGAATGCCTATCGCGTCGAGGTCTCCCTTGATCCCACCTTCCGCGACCGCAATCGCACCTTCGTTTCGGACGAGATTCTTTCCACCGCCGCGGGTGGCTCACCTGTCTCCACGGAGCGCATCGACTTGGAGTCGAGGTTTTTGGCGCGTCTGGGCTTGGCAGGGCGACGCGTCACGCTGTATTGGCGCGTCGGCTCGCGCAATCTGGGCGACGATCCTGGACCGCTGCCTGGACCGGGCGGTCTGCGCTACGTCTGGAGCCGTCCGTTCGAGTTCACCACGCAAGAGCTGCCGCCCAGTCCCTAATCGTTCACGGGGACGCTGGGAAACCAGTGTCCCCCTTATGCGTCTATACAGTAAGGCAATTATCGGGAGGAGATGCTGATGAAATCGGTGTGGCGATGGTTGGCTGGAATGTTTGTGGCTATTCACTGCGCGGGGGCGCAGACGCTCACGCCCGATGATGTTGTGCCGGGCGAATTACTACTGCGCCTCAAACCCGGTCGCACTGTGGACACCGCGCGAGTCATTGCTAACTCAATCAACGCGGAGGCGATCCCAATCGAGGTGCAGGACACTTACCTGTTGCGCTTGCGCAACCGACATAATGTCGCTCCCGCCAAGCTGCTGGAGCAGGTGCAAGATGCCATCCGACGCCTCGAGCAGCACTCGGATGTGCTGTACATTGAGCCAAACTATCTCAGGCAGTGCCACGACATTCCCAACGACCCGTTTTTCCCGCTGCAGTGGGCGCTGGAGATGATGCGGATGCCTGCTGCATGGGACATTCAGAAAGCCGACCCCGCGATCCGCATCGCTTTTATCGATGATAACTTCCAGCGCACGCATCCCGACCTGCGCGGTATTTACGACGCGCTTTCGCGCAACTTTGCGGCTGAGCAGCCTAATGACAACATCAATCCAGAAGGCTTCGGCTTTTCGCACGGCACTTCCACCGTTGGGGTTGCGGCGGCACTCACGAACAACGGTACGGGAATTGCAGGGCTTACCTGGCAGAGTCCACTCCCAGAAAATGCAACCGCTCGCCCTATTGTGGGTCTCAAGGTTGAGGCACGCCCTGCTCGTTTCCTCAGCTTCGTAAACATATTGAGGGCATATCAGTACGTTATCGATAATGCCCAAAATATTCATGTGTTGAACATGAGCTATGGGGGCTACTTCTTCTCGTCGCAAGAGAATGCGTTGATTCAGCAGATTTATCAGCGTGGTGTTGTGCCTGTTGCCTCCGCGGGCAACAACAATACCGACTTGCCTGCTTACCCCGCTAACTACGACGGTGTAGTGACAGTCTCCGCCGTCGGACCGACGGGTGAAAGAGCGTTCTACTCGAACTACGGGAACATCGACCTCGCCGCGCCCGGCGGAGACCAGAGTGCTGACGCAGCGGATGGCGTGCTAACGACCTCTTCTCTGCCGTCCTTATACAACTATGTACAAGGCACATCGTACTCGGGTCCGTATGTTGCTGCTGCGGTTGCGCTACTGCTGGCAACTGGCAATGTGCGCCGCCACACTGCCGACACTGTTGAACCCGAAGCCGTGACCATTCTCAAGGAGACTGCGGATCCGCGTGGACGCCCCGTGCCTGACCCTGAACTGGGATTTGGGATTATCAACTTGGAACAGGCGCTGCGTGGCATATCTGGTGTGAATATCGCCTTCTTGGAACCTACATCGGGCGCCACTTTCGATACGCGCCAGATTCGCGTTCGGGTTAGCCTGCGCCGCGTGCAGAACAACAGTACCACCAACATCCTGAATGTGCGTCTGAACGGGGATCCGCTGCCGCGCACTGTGTGGGAGCCGAGCGCGGTTATTGATGTGTCCCGCAAAACGATTGCCCTCAGCTTTGTTGTCGCCCTGCCTGGCGAAGGACGCCACACCATCAGTATTGAGGCAGTGGGACAAGACGGTGTTACAGGCAGCAACTCCGTCCGTGTGATTACCAAAGCATATCGACAAAATCCAGGCTTGGCGATGTTCTCGGTTCCCTACAGCATCACGCGCACGCCCGAAGAGGTCTTTGGAAATGAAGTGCTGCTGGCTCGATACCTGACCGACCAAGGGACGTACGCTCGCTACTCGGTGGCGAACCGCGACCCGCGCGCCAGTTTCAACCCACCAGGTGTGGCAGTGCGCCCCGACGGCTCGAACAACCCCACGCCGCCGCGCGGCTTGGGCTACTTCCTGCGCGCCAGCACGCCCACCTTTATCTTGGGAGATGAGGCTATAGATACCAACACTGCTTACCTGATTCCCTTGCAGGAAGGCTGGAACATGATAGGAAACCCGTTCCCGTTCAATGTGCCGTGGGCGGCGTGCGAGGTCGAGATTCTGGGCGCGGGCGGTCAGGTGCAACGGCTCAATCTCCAAGAGGCTGCCGATCGCGGCTACATCCGCCTACAGATTTATCGCTACATCCCGCTCACGGGCGAATACACTTGGCGCACCGCGCCGCTGGGCGAGCTGATTGCTTGGCAAGCGCACTGGGTCAAGGCGCTTCGCCCCTGCACGCTGGTCGTGCCGCCTGTGGGCAGCTTGCGCAGCCGCGCCGAAGAGTCCACGCGCGTCGTGCCCGAACAGACCGACGGATGGCTGCTGCGCCTCATCGCTCGAAGCGGCGACCGTGAAGATGCCAACAACCTCATCGGCGCGACGACCCAAGCCAACGACGAACTCGGACGCGAGGATGTGGAGAAACCGCCTGTTTTCCAATCATATGTTGCGCTCCACATCCTCGAACCGCGCACGCGCAGCGCGTTGGCACAAGACCTACGACGCGCCACAAAACGCCCGCAACGGTGGGAACTCGAAATCACCACCGACCAGCCCAACGCGGAGGTAACCCTCCAGTGGGTGCAGGAGCGATCGCTGCCAAGAGGAATGCGCCTCACGCTTGTTGACCAGACCACAGGTGAGCGCGTGTCTATGCTCCAAACCAGCTCGTATCGGTTCCGCACCGACGAAAATAGCCGACGCCGCTTCACAGTCGAGGCGCAACCCGCGCGGGCAAGCCAGTTGCGCATAACGAATGTGTCAATTACGCAGACGCGCGGTGACCAGTTCACGATTCAGTACGCGCTAAGCGGCGACGCGACTGTGCAGGTGCTGATTCAGGACGCGGGCGGCAGAACCCTCGCGCGTCTGCCCAGCGGCGCACGCTCCGCGGGAGTCGGCACTGCAGCGTGGAACGGGCGCACCGATACTGGGATTGCCGTGCCACCCGGAACTTATCAGGTACAGATTATCGCCACAGGCGAGGAGGGCGAAGTGGCGCGCGTGGCGCGTCCGCTGGTCATCACACGCTGAGGCGGGAAGGAGGCAAACGAATTATGAAGCGATGGACAACGCTGATTGCATTCTGTGCGCTGTGGCTCTCAGGAGTGGCGCAAGGGGAATATGACCCGTTTCCAGGGCAACCCTGCAGCTGTCCTGAACTTCAGCAGGGCGGAAACCCTGTTAGCGACGATTACTTCGATTATCAAATCGATAATGGCGTATTGAGCGCGGTGCTGGGATTAAGTGGCACTGTTCGGTGGTTTACGGGGTGTTTCCCTATAGAAAACGCGCGATGTACCACGCGCCCTGCCGAAGGCAGTATTCAGCTGGGCACCTCAGGAGGCAACGCACTGCTGGGCGATCGCGGCATCGCGCTTACCGCCGGCTATCCCTGGGGGGTCTACCCAGCGGGAATCTACATCACCCTGCAAGCCACCCGCGAAGGGCAAACCCAAACTTTCGTCTGGGGACGCGAGGGGGGGCCCAGCGTGGTCTTCAGTCAGTCGTGGGTTGGCGCGAGTGGCTATTACATCCGCCGCATCTGGAATGTGGAAGGCTGGGCAACTGACCTGCGCATCGATTTGATACAGTCCGTGGCGCGGATCAGCCTGCGCGTGCGCAACACGGGCAGCAGCACCGCCTTCCTCGCCTTGCGCCTGGCTTCAGATGTCGAGGTGGGCGTGGAAGAGGGATTCGATCGCAACGGCGCGTCACGCCCGCCGTATGTATATGTGCAGGGGCAACGCCCCATCAAGGTCTATACCGACCTGCGCGGCGTGCAAATCCCGAACGCGATAGAGTTCTACTTAGGGCGTGGAGAGCTCGGCGGCTCATCGCGCTATCTGCTGCGCCCCGTCAAAGGCTTCGATGACCAAACGCCCATCGACCGCCTCGTTATCGGCGATTGGTTCTGGGTGCAAGGTGTCCGCATTTGGGAGCCTGTGCTTTTTCCCGACGCGCTCGTCTCCGATGTTGCCATCAACCTGTTTGTCAACGAGCGCAATTTCGCACCAGGACAAACGCGCGAGTATGTGTTCTATGTGACCTTGACGCCCGTAGAACTCGACGTGCAGCCGCCCGTCGCTTTGGGCGTAGAGGCGCTGCCTGTGATAGAGCCGAACCGCAACAACCTCAACCAGTTGGCGCGGAACGGGGAGTTCGAGGTTGTCGCGAATGTGACGAACCAGTTTTTTGTCGTGGGGCGCGAGATCGAACTAACGAATGTGGCAGTAGACCTGACTCTGCCATCGGGCGTGTCGCTTGCGCCTGGCGAGACGCGCACGCGCACGATCTCTCGAATCGCGCCGGGGCAGACCGCGTCGTTGCGCTGGCGCGTGGTTGCAGCCCCCACTACGGTTGGCTTTGTGACCTTCCGTGTCTCGGTGCAGGCGCCTCCCGCACCCACGAAAACCGTCTCCCGAACAATTCTTATCTCGGCTACCGCCACGCGCAAGCTCGAGCAGGGCTTCCAGCTTATTTCCATTCCGTTCACGCCCACAGGCACGCTGGACGAAATCCTGAACTTGCCCACTGCCTATCAAGCGCGGCGCTGGAATCCCACTCGCGAAGTGTATGAAGTAGTGGATACCATCCAACCCGGACAGGGGTTCTGGCTTTTCTTGCCCAGCAGCGGACTAATCGCCCAGTACAACACGGGCGCACTGCAGTTCCCTGCGAATGTGTTCAACAATAGCACGCCTATACCGATCAAGCGCGGTTGGAACCAGATTGGCAACCCGTATCCCTACCCGCTGGTACTGGGGCAGGTGGTGCTGGTTGGCTCCAGCGATCCGCGACGCAGCCTTACCTTCTTCGAGGCGGCGCAGCGCGGCGTAATTCGCGGCGTCCTCTATTACTGGGATGAGTTCTCGCGCGAGTACAAGTTCACCTCTGACCCGAACACGCCGCTGCTGCCCCATCGCGGCTACTGGATTAGGGCGAATGAGGATGCGGAGTTCGTGTTCCCGCCTGTGTTTCTGCCAGGCACGGGGTTTGGCGGTGTCATCATACGCTCGGCGGATGACACACCGAACCGTCTGAACGACTGGCGTCTGCAAATCGTCGCTCGCACCAGTCGCGGCGCGGACACCCAGAACTTCATCGGCATCAGCAGCACGCGCCCTGAGACCATCGAGGAACCGCCCACGCCTTTGCCCGAACGCCCCGTCAATCTCGTGATTCTCAGGTCGGGTGTGGACACGCCCCTGATGCAGGAAGTGCGACCCGCTGCCAACCGCCAGCAGTTCGATCTGCTCGTGGAGGCGTCGCCCGGCGAGGAGGTCACGCTTACCTTCCCCAATCTGCACACAATTCCACAGGGCTATCGCCTGCGCCTAACCGACTTGAACACAGGGCGCGCGGTGGACATCCGCACCACGCCAGAGTACCGCTTCGTGTCTACAGGACGCACGCGCCTCCAAATCACGGTCGAACGCGCTACCCGAACAGGGGCGCTGATTACGAGCGTGAATGTTGGCAGTGCAGGGCGCGGTGCCAGCAGCGTCTCCATCTCGTATGTGCTGGCAGATAATGCGCAGACCAGCATCCAAATCCTAAGCTCTGGTGGACGCCCTGTCGCCACGCTGCATCGAGGGCGCGCGTCAACGCGCGGCGTGAACACGGTTGCGTGGAACCTCCGCGATGATGAGGGGCGCGCCGTGCCGCCCGGAACCTATCAAGTGCAAATAGAGGCGCGCACCGAAGATGGGCAGGTCGCCCGCGCCGTGCGCCCGCTGGTGCTAACTCGCTAAGGAATGCGTATGCGCGGCTGGGGGATAGCGCCCCAGCCGCTTCAGGAGGAATGAACCGTGAAAGGTGCCTGGACTGTGACGCTTGCCCTTCTGCTCGCAAACAGCTTCGCTGCCGACGAAGCGCGTGAACTCGTGCTGTTCCCCTTCGGACAAGGGGTCGCAGTGCAACCGACTGAGGAGTTCAATGTGCAGGTGGAGTTGCTGAACGCGCTCTATGCCCAGCTGAAGGACATCCCGAACCTGTATGTGCTGCGGTTTCGCGAAACGAACCCATCGGTGCGCCGCGCGATTGATGAGAACCGCATTCGCCGCGATCGCTTGGTGCCGCCGTTCAACGAGCGTGAGGCAGACGGCACATGGCGGGCTGCTCGTGTGGGCGCGCTGCTGGGCGTCGATCTCGCGTTCGCTGGTCAAATCGCCGAGTTCAGCTACAACCCGACCACCCGCGAGGCAGTGCTGACCGTCAGCGGCGACTTGATTGATGTAGCGAGCGGCGAGGTACTCATCTCCATCGCTGAGACTGGGCGTGGACGCTTGGGCACAGACCAAGAAGACCCGAACATCGCGCGCATCGCCGCCGTTGCTCAGGCGGCAGAAAAGGTAGGGGCTGCAATCCGTGCTCGCCTGACGCCACCCACCGAGCAGCTCGCCCCCACCGAGCGTAAACGAGCGCCAGATCGTCAGCAGGAGCGGGCAGTCGTCACGCTTTTCGTACTCATTCTGGGCGCTGTGCTGGGCGGCGCACAGCTCTGAAAACGGATGCTGAGCCGTGCCGAGCGACTGGCGCGCTGGATGGGGGCAGGGGGTGTCTGGCTCCTCTGCCTTTGCGTTTGCGCAGCAAACGGCGTGATACGGCTCAGTGTCTATCCCACAGCCGCCGTTGCCGACGGCGTCTCGCAACTGCTCGTGACGGCGGAAGTGCGCGTCGCTCAGGGCAAGCCCGCGCCCGACGGAACACAGGTCGCCTTCAGCACCACCTTGGGCGCGTTCCGCGAACCCGTCGTTGCGACGCAAGGCGGTGTCGCACGGGCTACCCTCATCGCCAGCCAGCTGCCAGGCACAGCGACAATCACCGCCACCGCAATCGGGCTGGGCATCGTGGGGGAAAGCCACGCGCTGTTCGTCGCCAGTCAAGAGGAACTGCGCAGCGCAACTGACTATGTGCAGGTGCTGGGCACTGATTACCTCGCCTACGCCAATGAACAACGCCTAATCGCTGCCTCAGGCAAGGCACGCACCGCCAGCGTCCGATTCGGCTTTACGCAGATTCGAGCGGATGACCTGCAACTGGAGGTGGATGCGCTGCGCGTCAAGGCGCGCAACGCAGCGTTGCAGCTCGGCTCCGAAACGCACGAGTTCGCGGAACTGAGCTACGAGCTACGCTCCGCCCAAGGCTACGGGCTGAGACAACGCGAGAACCGCTGGGAGGTCACGAGAATCCGCTACGGCACTGTCGAGCCGCTGGAGGGGGTTGTTCCCCCTGAGGCGTTTCGGTTCGCCGATATTTCCGAGTCGGAGCTGGTCATCAAGGCGGCGCAAATCTGGTTTTACCCCGGTGAGCGCATTCAGTTCCATCGTGCGGAGTTCTACATCGGCGCGGTCAAGTCGCTGAGCCTGCCGCTCTATTCGCAAAGTTTGTGGAGCGGCGGTGTGGGCAAGGACACGCTGATTGGAGTTCAGGGGGGGCAGGTCTATCTGGATGTGCCGTACTACTACGCGCTGACCCCGACTCAGATTGGTGCGCTGCGTGTGCGCACGGCGCAGGTGGGTGGGCGCACGCTCGGCGCTGCGCGCGGGATGTTCTTGGATTTGGAACACGAGTACCGTACAGGCTGGGCGACGGGCACTGTGAGCCTGACCAGCCTTGCCCGCGACGACTGGGGGCTGAACTGGCGTCATCAACAGCCCTTGTCGCCCAGCACGCGCCTGTCGCTGTGGGTCGACTCACCTGCCCATCGGGGGCTGTATGGCTCCGCACAACTCGCTCACCAAGCGCAGGGCTACTCTACGGGGCTGACACTTTCCCACAGCGCGTACTGGCAAGGCACGCGCACGAACACCTCGCGCGTCGACCTGTTTGTCGAAACCACGCCACGACGGATTGCTAAAATGCCCCTGCGTCAGAGCCTGTCGCTCAACCTCGTCGGGAGCCGAACTCAGAGCCAACAGGGAGTCCAGCGTCGCGAAGGGGCGGGCGTGCGCCTGCGATGGAGTTTAATCCCACAGTCGCTGGGACGCACAGCAACCCTCACAGGGGGGCTGACTGTAGGGCGATTTCTCGGCAACTTGCCCAACGCGGGCTGGAGCCTCACGGGTACTTTGGGCATTACACAAGCGTTAGGCACAAGCGGCGTTCTGAACCTGAACTACGACTATGCGCAGGATGCCTTGGGCGCGAACCTGCTAGGCAGACACCGCCTCTCTGGGAGCCTCAACTGGAGCGCCGCAGAACGCTATTTCCTCACAGGCTACTTCAGCCGCGCGCTGGACGCCCCCTCCCTCAGCTACGCGGGAGACTTCTCGTGGCGTATTACGCCTCTCTGGAGAGTTGGCGTAGGATACACGTGGCAACGCTACGCTCAATATGAGTTTCGTGACCAGACCTTCACAGTCGCTTACCGCATCGGCTATCGCGAGGTGGCACTGACTTGGTCATCATCTACCAAGCGCTGGAGCATTGACCTGCTCACGGCGTTTTACTGAGGGCTGCTGGAGTCCTTCGCGCCATCGTGAGCGACAGCGAGACGCCATACGAATCTCGAAATTACCGATCGGGGTTTCAAATGCCGTTGTTCCCTCACCCCCAGCCCCTCTCCCGCCACGCGGGAGAGGGGAGCCAAATTCCCCCTCTCCCACGCAGTGGGAGAGGGGGACAAAGGGGTGAGGGCATAGCGACGCTTGAAATCCCGATTAGTATAAGGGTACATCGTTTTGCCTCAACACGCGGCGGGAGAGGGGCTGGGGGTGAGGGCTGATGTCTCATTAGAGATCCCGATTGGTAAAATGACCCTCATGGCACAGAGCGCCGCGCCAGCAGATCGAACTGCAACGCCACATCAGCGACTACGGAGCGCAAATCGGAAAGCAGCGGAAGCTGCGCCCGCGCAATCGCCACATCGTCCAAGTCGAGCGGGATCACAAGCAGTGCTTCCTGACCCACAGGACCCTGCGCCAGCACTTTGCCGAAGGGGTTCACCACCCAAGACGCACCCACGAACCCTTTGCCTCCCTCAAAACCGACCAAGCTGGACTGTACCACATAAATCGTATGCTCGCTTGCAATCTGCGTGAGCATCCGCCGATAGGCTTCGACGTTCTCGATCTGCTCGGCGTGGAAGCCGCGCGCGGGCGACGCGGTGGGCACATACAACACCTGCGCACCCTTGAGGGCAACGATGGTGCTGGTCACCGAGTGCCACACATCCTCGCAGATGAGCATCGCGGCGCGCCCGAAGCGCGTGGAGAACACCTCCAAGCTGCGCCCCCGCGCGACGAAACGCTCTTCCTCGAAGACGCCGTAGGTCGGCAGGAAGAATTTCTGATGCACATGCAGCACACGCGACTGGTCAGGGTCTGGCTCCAGCGTTGCGTAGAGTGCCGAGTTGAAATACTCGCCCTCGCGATACTCGTAGAAGCCGACGCAGAGGTCGAGCGAGCGATCGGGCTGCTGGTCAGCGTACAGACAAGCGAGGTCGCGCAGGAGCTGCGTGGCAGGCATCGCCAGCTCGCGCACACCCCCCTCAATGAAATAGCCTGTGGTCGCTGTTTCAGGCAGCGCAAGCACCTCCACCCCTTCCTGCAGCGATTGGCGCATCAGCTGCCCAATCCGCTCCAGGTTGCGCTCGTACTGCCCCTTGTGGGGCTTGAACTGCCCCACGCCCACGCGAAATTGGCGCTGCGTTCCCTCCAAGTGGTGAATCGGCATCGCTATTGTCTAAAAATCTACAGGACGCAAGTAATACTCACCGATTGCCGTCGTGGAGAGCATCGCAACAGTTGGCAAGTGGCGTTTCCAGTGCGTGCTGTCCACCTTGCCCTTGACCAGGCGCACTTCAGCTTCGGGGAAGCCCATCTCAATCAGGCGTTCTGGCGAGTAGCCCTGCGTAAGGTAATACAAGATTCGGTCTGCGCGTTGGTACGAGATGCCGAAGTCGCCCTCATCCGTCTGCCCGACGATGAGATCGGCAGAGGCGGGCTTTTCGACAATCACTTCGGGCACGCCCATGTAGCGCGCGAGTTGCCACACCTGCGTCTTGAACAGGTCGCCCAGCGGGTTCACAGGCGGCGAATCGTCGGCGTGCCAAGTGAAGTAGCCGAACAGACGCTCGCTTTTGTTGCCCGTGCCTATCGGCAGCGCGTTCAGCTTCGCCGACTGGTCAAACAGGATAATCATGCGCATGCGCGCACAGATGTTGCCGATGCGTGTCGGGCTGGCATCGGGTTCGAACCGCTCCAGATAGGCGTCTACCATCGGCGTAATCTCAATGACGCGGTGGTGAATGCCCAGCTCGTTGACTACCAGCATCCCATGTTCCAACGACTGCGGGCTGCTGATTTTATAGGGCATCAGAAACGCATACACATTCTGGGGTCCGAAGGCGCGGGCACACAGGTAGGCTACCAGCGAAGAGTCGACGCCGCCCGACAGCCCCAGCAAGGCTTTCGTGAAGCCGCGACGCCGCGTTACCTCGTCGCGTAAGAACTCAATTAGCCACTCTGCCACCAGTGGCGCATTGATTCGCAACGGCTCATCCGAGTTCGGGTCGTAAACGGTTGGCTTGATGACAGGAAAAGTCAGCATAAGACTCACCTCAAAAATCGGTTTGGATTAAACGGCTCAATCGGGAGTTCCGTAGCACCGTTCAGAATCAGGTCGGCGACAGCGCAGGCAGTTGCAGGCGCAAGCAGAATGCCGTGATAAGCGTGTCCTGTGGCAAGGTACAGTCCCTCGTAGCCTCTAATCATACCGATGTAGGGGTTGTGGTCAGGCGTATCGGGGCGAAGCCCGACTGTATGCCCCAGTACGGTTGCGTGGTGGAGTGCCGAAGCGACGCGCCAGAGCGCGTGCAGCAGCGAGAGGTAATGCTCGGTAGTGGCACGCAGGTCATAACCTGCCTGCTCCCGCGTTGCACCCAGCAGCGCAGTGCCGTCCGCGCGGGGCACAAGGTAACCGACAGGCGAGGAGAGAATACGCCTTACTGGCACGGGCAAGTCGCCAAGCTTTAAAATCACGCCGCGCACTGGCTCCACGCGCAGGTGAATTCCTAACGGCTTGAGCAGTGCTGTTGTCCACGCGCCTGTCGCTATCACAACGGCATCCCCCTCAATCACGCCATCTGCTGTGCGCACGCCGTAGGCACGCTCCTCATCGCCCAACACGCTGAGAGCAGGGTAGCCTATGTAGAGGTTTATGCCACTAAGTTGCACAGCACGACGCAACGCGCGCATCAGACGCTCCGCGTGAACCCAGCCCTCGCTGGGCAGGTGCAAGGCAGCATGGATGTTGGGGCTGAGGGCAGGCTCCAGCCGACACGCACTCTGAGCGTCCAGCAACTCGGCGCAAGAATCGTAGCGGCGAACCCATTCTAAGTTCACACGCAGTTGCTCGGCGTCTGCTGGGGTTAGCGCTACGCGCAGGCAGCCCGCGTCGCGCCACTCAGGGTCAATCCCCGTGCCCTCGTAGAGCGCTCGCGTCCACTCGGCATACATCTGCCGACTGTGCCAGTAGAACGGCAGAGCTGGGGAGTCTTCAGGCGTTAGGCTAAACGGATTCACCATTCCTGCGGAGGCGGCGGAGGTGTGCCCGCCCTCAGCGTGGCTCTCGATAAGCACCACTTCCGCGCCGCGCTGGCGCAGTTCCAGCGCGACTGCGCTCCCGATGACCCCTGCGCCCACTACGATTACGCGCATTTCAGCCCCCCGCAGTCATCTGCACAATCTCCAGGTTGTCGCCCTCGCGCAGGGTAATCTCGGCATAGCGCTCGCGGGGCAGGATTTCGTAGTTATACTCCACCACCACTATGCGCGGGTCTATACCGCGCTCCTGAAGCAGTTGCAGTAAGGTCGTTGATTCGGGCAGCTCGCGCTCTTTACCGTTGATGCGTACCTGCATGCCGACAGATTATACCTGATTTGGGAGCGCGAAGGGACGGCGTTCGGTTCCTTCAAATAAGCAAAAGGGGCTGAAGCCTCGCCTCAGCCCCACACGTGTGCCTCATAAGTTATGGTCGCAACCTCCTTATGAGGGCAGGCTTTGCTCTCCATCCAACACCCTAATGCAGCAACTTTCGTGCCAAACCACGCCCTCAACGGTGGGGTATCCTATGCCTGATGGCTAAAACGGTGCTAATTACAGGCGGCGCGGGGTTCATCGGGAGCCACTTCACCGAATACCTGCTCAGTCGCTATCCCGACTACCAAGTGCGTGTGCTGGACGCGCTGACCTATGCAGGCAGACGCGAAAACCTCGCGACTGTCGAGGACAATCCCCGCTTCACTTTTATTCGTGGTGATGTGCGCGACAAGCACGCTGTGCAGCAGGCAATGCAAGGGACGGACTATGTCGTCCACTTCGCTGCCGAAACCCATGTTGACCGTTCGATTCTGGATCCCGATGCGTTTATCACGACCGATGTGTACGGAACTTTCGTGATGTTGGAGGCGGCGCGCCAGCTCAAGGTACAACGCTTTGTGCATGTAAGCACTGACGAGGTGTATGGCTCCATAGAGCGCGGGGTGTTCACGGAGCAGTCACCGCTGCAACCAAGCAGCCCTTATGCCGCCAGCAAAGCAGCAGCAGACCTTCTGGCGCAAGCGTATTATCGGACCTATGGCGTGCCCGTGCTGATTGTGCGTCCCTGCAACACTTACGGACCGCGCCAGTACCCTGAGAAACTCATCCCGTTTTTCACCGTGCGCGCCCTGCATGACGAACCCCTGCCCCTGTATGGCGACGGTCAGCAACGCCGCGATTGGCTCTACGTAGGTGACCATGTGCGTGCCATCGATGTGGTGCTGCACAGCGGGCAAATCGGCGAGGCGTACAACATCGCAGGGGGCAACGAACGAGCCAATATAGAAGTTTCGCGCCTAATCTTGCACACACTGGGCAAACCCGAAAGCCTGATTCGGTTCGTGCAAGACCGTCCCGCGCACGACCGTCGCTACGCCTTAGACGACTCCAAGCTCCGTGCGTTGGGTTGGCAGCCTGAAACTGACTTTGAGGTCGCGCTGCGCGAAACAGTGCTGTGGTATGCTCAACACCCCGAATGGTGGCAGCCCATCCTACAGAGGCAGACCGAGTATCGCCAGTTCATCGAGCGATGGTACACACGCAGCGAACGCGAGTAGGAACCTTCTATTTCAGCAGCGCGCTCGCAATCTGTTCCCACTCGCTTTCGAGGGTTCCGCTAAAGGGTGGCTTACCTGCGCGACGATACCAGTAGTGGGCGTTCGAGATATCGCCTTCCTTGCGATGCAGGTAGGCGTGTACCCACGCGCTCTCGGAAGAGGCGTCGTCCTGCACGATTTTGTGTGCCCTGTCCCAGTCGCCCTTCGCGTCGTACCACAGCCCCAGCAGTGGCGGCGGCACATCGGGCGGCGCATCGCTTGCCAAGCTGGCGATAAACTCCTGCAG
>JANXCK010000067.1 GCA_025060055.1 Fimbriimonadales bacterium
GCTTGGTGATTGCTAAAGACGAGTTGGACGATGCGTACCCAGTGTGCGAGTTCGAGAACTTCTTCGGTGGTCAAGTGAGTGTCGAGGTTTCATACTTTTCGGGCAAAGGACCAGCACTTGTGCTGGTAGGCATCGCGAAGCGGAATTCAGGTGGCGTGGGTATCCGACGCCTCTGAACGAAGCAGGGAGCGTGCTGGGGAGTGCGCTCCCTCGCTCTGCTGCTAAAATACGCGAGCTTATCGCCCCCATGCCCCGTCGTAATCAATATTGCATGTCCGCCTCGTCATTCCGAGCGCAGCGAGGAATCTGAGCCCCCTCGCTTCGCTCGGGGTGACAGAAAAAACCTCCGCGTGGCGTCGGCGAGGACGCCGACGCTACGGGGAGCGCGTGCGTAGCGTCAGCGTCTCGCTGACGAACTGTATCGCTTGAAACGCCGATTGGTATTAAACAGTCTCTGAGTAAGGGTGTCAAATGCAGAATCACCTGCCAGCCCGCACTCTCCGAAGCCCCAGTGCTGCTAAAAGCGCCAGTAGCGCGCTGGTTGTGAACGCAACGGGCGCGCTGTACAGCTGCCACAGCGTCCCAAATAGCACGCTCGCAGGCAACGCTGCGATGCCCACCACGAAGTGGAACAGCCCATACGCTTGCCCGCTGCGTTCGGTAGGGGCAAGCTCGGCGACCAGCGCGCGCTCTGCCCCTTCCGTCAGCGCGTAGAACACCGCGTACAGCGCAAACAGTCCTACTATCTGCCACGGTGCATGCGCCCACCCGAAGCCCGCATACACCAGCGCGTAGCACAGCCAGCCCCAGCGCAGCACGCGCAGGCGCCCATACCTATCGGCAAGCCAGCCCCCGTACACCCCAAACGCGCTGCGCAGCAGGTTCAGCGCCATCCACAGCAGCGGTGCCAGCACGACGGGAATGCCCACATCCTGTGCCCGCATCAACAGGAAAGCGTCGCTGGAGTTCGCCAGAGTGAACAGCAGCACGCAGCCCAAGTACCAGCCGAACCGCCCTTTTAGCAGTCCCCGTGCGCCTGCGAGGGGATGCCGCGCCTCTGAACGGGATAATGCAGGCGCGTCCCGCACGCCCCACCAGAACACTCCCAGCGACGCCAGCGCTGGAACCGCCGCTATCAAAAACACCAACCGATAGTTTTCAGGGGCGAACAGCAGAATCAGCGACGCGAGTGCAGGTCCGATTGCTGCGCCCAGATTGTCCATCGCCCTGTGGAAGCCAAACGCCAAGCCCCGATTCTCTGGCGCGGTGGCGAGGGCTATCAGCGTGTCGCGTGGCGCTGTGCGCAACCCCTTGCCGAAGCGGTCAGCAAACCGCAGCCCCAGCACCTGCAAAGGGGTGGTTGCGAACGCCAGCAGGGGGCGCGTCAGCGCCGCCAACGCGTAGCCCCAAAACGCCAGCAGCCGATGCTTGCCCAACCGATCCGCCAGCCAACCCGAAAAGAGCTTGAGCAGACTCGCCGTCGTCTCCGCAACCCCCTCCATCAGCCCGATTAGCGCGGGCGGTGCGCCCAAACCGCGCAAAAACAACGGCAGCAGCGGGAATACCATCTCGCTGCTGGTGTCATTCAGCAAGCTCACGACGCCCAACGCCACCACAGGGCGGGGGATTCTCGACAGGCGAGTGGAGACGCTCATTTGCCACAATCGAGCAGCACCCTTAGGTACTGCTCCGCAATACGCTCAACGCGAAACTGTTCCAGCCACTCTGGCGGGGCTTGGCGACGCTCGCCCCGCAACACGCGCAGAATCGCCTCCGCCAGCGCGTTCACATCATCCACGGGCACGACCAGACCATACTGGTCACCGTTCAGCACCTCCTCCACTCCACTGGAACAGCGCGTACTCACCACAGGACAACCGCACGCCAACGCCTGTATCAGCGCGACAGGCATGCCTTCCGTGCGAGAAGAAAGCACGAACACGCCCGCGCGACGCATGTAGCGAAACGGGTTCGGGTCAAAGCCCGGCATCGCAACCAGCCCCTGCAGGTTCAACTCACACACCAACTGTTCTAAACGCGTGCGTTCGTCACCCTCGCCTAAAATCAACAATCGGGCAGGAGTCTGTTGTACCACCTGAGCAAATGCCCGCAGTAAGATATCGAACCCCTTCACCGCGTGCAGCCGTGCCACGCCCAAAATCACAGGCGGCTCACTGGACTGAAACCATGGATGTTCCACAGGTGCGTTCGCCTTCTCGTAAAAATCGAGGGTGATTGCGGGATTGTAGATTATATGCAGCCGATTGGGGCGAATGCGTGTAATGCGCTGCAGCTCTTCCGCCACGCCTTTGGAAACTGCAACCACGCCATCCGCCAGCGGGTACACGAAGCGGTAGCCCAAATGGGTGGCAAGGCGTGCCTCCCACTCCTTCCCCTCAAGCCCTGCGAAGACTAAACTCGGCTGCGACACTTCCTGAATCACCACGCGCGTGCGCGAACGCGCCACACGCTTGGCAAGGATTGGCGGAAAGTTGCGAATACAGCAGAGCATTCCATCGTAGCCGCGCCTCAAGTACGGAGTTGTTTTGGCAAGGATATGCAGCCCCAGCAAACGCCGCGTCGGGTTGATGACCTCCAAATTCACAGCGGGGTCTAACTCTGAACGGTAAGTGAATTCAGGATGAACCAAAATCATGTCCACGCGATGCCCTCTGGAGACAAACTCGTTTGCCAACTGCACCATCACCCGCTCCGCGCCGCCACCCGCCAAAGACGGCAAATACAACGCCAGCCGCTTGCTCATACACTCCGATTATACCGCTGTATGTGCCATAATTCCCAGTGAGAAAATGCCCGAAAGCCCGACGCTTCACAGCACGGAAACACCGCGCGTGCTGTTCCAGATAGTGCCTACCCTGCGCCCCGCAGGCGCTGAGCGCGTGGTAGTGCATTTGCTCCAACACTGCGACCGCACCAAGTATAGACCTGTGTGCGTTTGTTTGGGCAAGCCGCTCGGTTCGCATTACGAGCAGATGGTGCAAGATCTCGGTATCCCTCTGCATTTTCTGGGCAAGGGGCAGTGGGCAACGCTGGGACTGATCCGACGGCTGGACGTCTTGTTTCGGCACTACCGCCCAACGATTGCGCATATGCATCTGCGTGGGCTGACCTACGCCTACCCGCTGCTACTCAGGCACAAGACTCCCGTGTGTGTCTACACTGTGCATAACTTAGCGTGGCACGATCAGGGAACAAGGTTTCAGAAACTTGTTGCCACGCTGGCGTTTCGCTACCGTGTTGGGCGCGTAGTGCCCGTTGCGATTGCCAAGCGCGTGCGCGAGTCGATTCAACAGGTCTTCGGATACCCCAACGCGCCACTGATACCGAACGGAATCGCTATGGACGAATTCGCCCTGCCTGCCGAAGCGCGTTCCCACTGGCGACGCAAGGAAGGAATCGGCGAAGACACGCTGGTCGTGGCACATGTGGGGCGGTTCACAAAACAGAAAAACCATGAAATGCTTATCCATGCTTTTGCAAGGCTTCATCTGCCGCCGTCTGCATGCCTGCTGCTTGTGGGTGAGGGCGAGCTGCAGCCGCAAACCGAGCAGCTGGTTCGAGATTTGGGCTTAGCCGATAAGGTGCGCTTTCTTGGGGTACGCGCCGACATTCCTGAACTGCTCAACGCCAGCGATATCTTCGTGCTATCCTCCCGCTGGGAGGGCAACCCGATGTCGGTGATGGAGGCAATGGCAGCGGGGTTGCCAGTGGTCGCTACAGCCGTAGGCGGCGTGCCCGAGCTGGTGGACGACGGTGTGTCGGGGTTGCTGGTTTCCAGTGAGGATGTCGCCGCGTTCGCCCACGCCCTCCAGACGCTGGTGGACAATCCCGACCTGCGTGCGGCGATGGGCAGCAAAGCGCGTCAGGTCGCGCAGGAACGGTTCGACGCCCGCGTGATGACCCACGCTTACGAATCGCTCTACGAAACAATTCTCGCGGGCAAATGAGACAAGTTGTTTTTCAAATCCTGTACTCGCTGACCGTCGGCGGGGCAGAACGGCTGGTGGTGAACCTGTGCCTGCACCTAAGTCGCGAGCGTTATCAGCCCGTGTGCATCTCGCTGCGCGAGCCACAAAACACGCCCTATGAACAAATTCTGCAAAACGCTGGCATCCCGACACACTTTCTCTACAAAATCGAGGGCAAGGCGGACAGGCAAGTATATCGACGCTTGGACGCGCTGTTTCGAGAATACCGCCCTACTGTTGTCCACACGCATTTACTGGGGCTGAACTATGCCTATCCGCTGATGCTGCGCTACAGGACGCCAGCCCGCGTGCATACCTTCCACACGCTGGCGCAGCACGAAATCGGCATACGAGTCGGCAAGTTGGTGCGCCTGCTCGCTTTTCGCTACCGCATCGGCGGCGTCGTGCCCGTCGCGATTGCCGACGAGGTGGCACGCACCATCGAGCATGTGTATGGCTACAAGAACCCGCCCGTGATTCCCAACGGCATTCCCACTGATGAGTACGCGCCGAACCCCGAAAAACGCGCGCAGTTCCGCATGGCGCACGGCGTGGAGCCACATGCCATCGTGATTGTGCATGTGGGGCGATTTGTGGAGTTGAAAAACCACGCCCTACTGCTGCGGGCGTTTGCGCAGCTGCGCTGCTCCCAGCCACTTTATCTATGGCTGGTGGGCGACGGCGAGTTGCGCCCTGCGATGGAGCAGCTGGCGCAGGAGTTAGGCGTTGCCGAGCGCGCGCGCTTTTGGGGCATTCGCGCCGATGTGCCCGACCTGCTGAACGCGGCGGACATTTTCACACTGCCTTCCAAGTACGAGGGCAACCCGATGTCGGTGATGGAGGCGATGGCGGCGGGGCTGCCTGTGGTAGCAACAGCGGTTGGGGGCATCCCTGAGTTGGTGGGCGATGCGCAGACGGGAGTGTTGATTCCTGTAGATTGCGAATCCCGCCTGGTGCAAGCCCTGCAAACGCTGGTAGACAGCCATGAGCTGCGCGCTCAGATAGGGCGCGCTGCGCTCATCCGAGCACGCGAGCGGTTCGACATTCGACAGACGGTGCGGGAGTACGAAGCGCTTTACGCGAACCTCGCGGAACGCTTGTAGGTAGTGAGCCTTTTTCTGAGGGAGTTCTCATGAATAGATGTAGGTTTTCATAGCGTCGGCGTCTCGCCGACGCCCCTGCATGCCACGGGCATCTTGCCCGTGCAGCGTGGCACAGGCTTCCAGCCCGTGCAGCGTGGCACGGACAGTCGTGTCCGTGCATCGTCAGCGAGACGCTAACGCCACGCAATAGGACTTCCCAAACAGTTTCTGAGAAGGAACCGACTTTTCTTGTCCCCCTGCGGTATAATCCGCTGCGTTCGAATGCCAGACCATCCTCCGCGCACGCTTCGGGAGCGCGTATTAGTGGGTAGCGCGTACTTGGTGGTAGTCCGCGCGGTCTCGATGGCGTTGCAGTTGCTGGGCGTCACGCTGGTCACGCGCGCCGTCGGTCCTGGTGCATACGGAGTGTTCCATGCCTCACTTGGAATTGCGAGCTATTTGAGTTCGATTAGCCTGATGAAGATTGATATTTTTTTGCTGCGTGAAACGCGCGACGCGCCACGCACACTCTTCGACTTGGCTTTCTTTTGGCTGCTCGGTGTTAGCTTAGCAGCAACGCTGATTGCGAGCCTGCTGATTGTGGCAGGGCAGGGCGTCTGGGGCGAGGTGGAGCAGTTTGCAACTGTAGCGGTTTTGGTGTGCGCCACGGTTCCCCTTTCTGTCGTTCGCTTCGTGCCGCAGACGATGCTGGAACGCGAATTAGACTACCGACGCACTGCCTTCATCGACTTAACATCGCAGTTGATGTATTATGCCGTTGCGGTTCCCGCAGCCCAGCTGGGCTATGGTGTCTGGGCGATGGTGGGAGGGCACTGGGCAGGCACGCTGGTTGCAGCGGGGGGCTTCTTCTGGGCGGCGCGCTACCGTCCACGCTGGTACTGGAACTGGGCGCAGTGGCGCGAAATGGTGCGCTACGGAATGACGCTTTCCGTCTACAACTGGCTGTATGACCTGCGCAATCTCGCGCCGTCGATGATTCTGCTACCTCTTGCTGGTGAACGCGTGGTGGGCTACCTCGCGATTGCGCAGCGGTTCCTGACGATGCTTTCGTTTGTGCCCGATACGGCGAACCGCTTAGCCGTGCCTGCGATTGCACGCATTCAGGATGATGCTGAGCGGCTAAGGCGGGTCGTGAAGGAGAGCGCGCTCCTACAGACGCTGGCGCTGGGCATCTTTCTCGTGGGGTTCACTGCGCTTGCGCCGTTCGTGTTGCCGCTGCTGTTGGGCAACCGCTGGCATATCCCGACGCTACTGCTGGCTTTCGGCTTGGCGGCGGCGCGACTGCAGATTTCCGTGCTATTTGGAATGCAGGGCTACGCCATCACGGTGCGCAAACATCTTTGGGTGCCGCTGCGAGCCGTTCTGGCGCAGATAGCGCTATTTTTCAGCTTGGCATTCGCCTCGACGATGTACCTACCCGCAGACTACAAACTCGTAGGGTATCTGCTGGCAGACATCGTAGCGCACCTCGTCAATCACGCGATTCATCACCACTACTTCCAGCGACTGATTGGGCGTGCGGGTTTGGGAATCTCCCCCCTCTGGACGGCGGGTATGCTCTGTGCCCTGTTTGCGCCTGTGCTTAGTGGATGGTTGTACCTGCCTGCTGCCGCGCTCCTGCTCAACCCTTGGAGTCTGCGCGAGGTTCGCAGCGTCGTCGAAATGTTCCGCCGAAGGAGAGCATCGGCTACAGCGCAGGAGAATACTACCTGAGAGACTGCTGGCATAGACCCGACGGCTAAAGCCGTTCCTTTGCAAACGAAGCCGACCTTCGTCGGCTGTTTAGCCCGCGCAGGCGGGCTTTGTTTGCACAGGGGGCGACTTTAGTCGCAATCGTTTACAATCGGCGGCGAGACGCCGCCGCTACGACAGGGGCGCGGGAACCGCGCCCTTTGGAAACGGTCGTGTAAAGTTTTTTATTACATTTTATACGCCGTCACTACTGTAGCGTCCACGTCTCGCGAACGGCACTCGTCGGCGCGGACGCCGACGCTACGGGAGACATAGCCTTGCGAATCGCAGAGGTATACTCTCTCCGTCGACGGAGGCGTGGTATGGTCAACGGCAATTTGCGCAAAGGGCACGCAGTGGTGCTGGGCGCAGGCACGATGGGTAGCGGGATTGCCGCCTTGCTGGCAGGCATCGGCTGGCGTGTTCACATGCTGGATGTTGGCGATGTTGCTCACCAAGCTCTTGAGCGCCTAACGCAGTCAGGCACTTTTTACCAGCCCGACGATGCGAAGCGCATCACCCCTGGTAATGTGGAGCGCGATTTAGACTGCGTAGCCACTGCCGACTGGGTAGTAGAAGCGATTATAGAGCAGATAGAACCTAAGCGCGCCCTGTGGCGCGAGGTGGCGCAGCGCGTGAACCCCGATGCAGTGCTAAGCACCAACACCTCAGGGCTGGGGATTGCCGAAATCGCCCAAGCGTTGCCTGAGCCGTTGCGCAAACGCTTTTTGGGCACGCACTTTTTCAACCCACCGCGCGTGATGCGCCTGCTGGAGCTCATCCCCACCGACGAGACAGACCCCGACCTTACCACCGCATTTACGACCTTCGCGGAGCGACTGCTGGGCAAGCGCGTGGTGCTGGCGAAAGACCGCCCTGGCTTTATCACCACGCGCATCGGCATTTACGCGATGATGCAGGCGTTGGTCAGCGCGATTCGGCACGGCATCACGCCCGAAGAGGCGGATTTGCTGCTGGGACCGCTGGTTGGTCGCCCGCGCAGTGGCGTGTTCCGCCTTACTGACCTGGTGGGGCTGGATATCGCGCACAACATCGTGCACAACCAGAAGGAACGCCTACCTGATGACCCTTACATCCAGTCGCTGGAGCTGCCTCCGCTGTGGTACGCGCTGATTGAGCAGAACCGACTGGGCGAGAAGACGGGCGCAGGCTTTTACAAGCGCGAGGGCAAGGAGATTTTCACGCTGGACTATGCCACGCGGGACTACCGCCCGCGCCAAGAGCCGAACCTACCGATTGACCCCGGTCTCAGCCGCGCGTCGCTGCCTGAGCGGCTGCGTGCCCTGCTGCACCTGCCAGACCGTTATGGCGCGTTCTTCCGCGAGGCGTTCCTGTTGCCGTTGGCATACGGCGCGGAGGTGATGCCCGATGTCGCTTACGACATCCCCTCGATGGACATGGCGATGCGCCTCGGCTACAACTGGGAGCTGGGCGTGTTCGAAACTTGGGACGCGCTGGGGGAGGCAGGGCGCGAAGCCTTAGCGCAGCTGAACCTGCCCCACGAGCCGTCTACACTGCGGATGTTGCGCAACGCCGAGCTTAAGACCTTCTACACCACACGCGGCGCCAGCCGCTACTACTTCGAGCCGCGCGATGAGCAGGGCGACTATGCCCCGCTGCTGACCCCGCCTTTCTTTATTCAGTTAGACGACCTCGCCGCCGGGGGCAAAGTGATTGCCGAAACGCCCGAATGCCGCGTAATTGACCTCGGCGACGATGTGGCGTGTGTGGAGTTCCGCACGAAGGCAAATGTGCTAACCCCCAGCCTAATGGAGTTCGTGGCGGAGTTCCTGCAGCGGGCAGAACGCAACCATGTGGGCGTGGTAATTGGCAATCAGGGGCGGATGTTCTCCGCAGGTTTCAATCTGAACCTGTTTGTGGAGTACATTACCAAGCAAGATTGGCAGGGACTAGATCGCGGGCTGCAGTTGCTTCAGGGGCTGAGCCAGCGCATTCGGTACTGCGGTGTGCCTGTGGTGGCTGCGGTGCACGGCTATGCGCTGGGCGGCGGGCTGGAGGTGGTGCTCCCTTGCGCCCATGTGCACGCGCATGTGGACACAGGAATCGGCTTGCCTGAGGCAGCGGTGGGCTTGATGCCCGCAGGGGGCGGCACCACGCTGATGACCCGCCGCGCGTTGCAACACTTGCCCCCCGAAGCCGACCCCGTGCCGCACCTGCGCCAGCCGTTTCTGACCCTTGCCTACGGCAAACGCAGCACTAATGCCTTCGAAGCTTACCGCTTGGGCTTCCTGCGCGAGCGCGACACCCTTTGCTGGAACCTCGATCGTTTGCTGTACGAGGCAAAGCAGCACGTGCTGGCGTTGTCGCGTGCGGGCTATCGCCCGCCTGAACCCACGCCGATTCTTGCCGTGGGCGTCAACGGCTACAGCCGCCTGATGATGGAAGTGCACTGGATGCACCAGGCAGGGCAAATCACCGACCACGACCGCCTGATTGCCGAAAAAATCGCCTATGTGATGACGGGCGGCGACCTGCGCGACGCTACCCCACTGCCCGAAGAACACTTCCACACGCTTGAGCGCGAGGTGTTTATTGAACTCTGCAAGAGCGAAAAGACTCTGGAGCGCATCAAGCACATGCTGGAGACGGGCAAGCCGCTGCGCAACTGACATAGCCGCATAGGTATCCTATCGCACGATGCAATCCCACAGCGGCACGCACGAGTTAGTGCTGATTCTGGACTTCGGCGGGCAATACACGCAGCTGATTGCACGGCGCGTGCGCGAGTGTCAGGTGTTTTGCGAAATCGCGCCTTACGACACGCCTTTGCCCGCGCTGCGGGCACGCCAACCTAAGGGCATTATCCTCTCTGGCGGACCTGCCAGCGTGTACGAGCCTGACGCTCCGCGCGTAGACCCTGAGCTGTTCACGCTGGGCATCCCTGTGCTGGGCATTTGCTATGGGCATCAGCTAATGGCGCACCTGCTGGGGGGCGCGGTGTCGCCCGCGCCCCAGCGCGAATATGGGCGCACGCTGCTTACCGTTGTGCATGCCGAGCCGCTGTTTGACGAGCTGGACTTTCACCTCACTTGCTGGATGAGCCACGGCGACCGCGTAGAAACGCCCCCTGCGGGCTTTACGGTGCTTGCTGAGACCGAGAACACGCCCGTAGCGGCGATGGGCGACTTGCAGCGCAACCTGTTCGGCGTGCAGTTCCATCCTGAAGTGGCGCATACGCCGTTTGGGATGCACCTGCTGCGCAACTTCCTCTACAAAGTGTGTGGCTGCAAGGGCGACTGGACAACACGCAACTTCATCGAGGAGAGTATCGCCGCAATTCGCGCGCAGGTGGGCAACGAGCGTGTGTTGTGCGCCGTGAGCGGCGGCGTGGACTCGTGTACCGTCGCCGCGCTGGTGCAACGCGCCGTGGGCGACCAACTGACCGCAATTTTCGTTGACCACGGGCTGCTGCGCAAAGGCGAAGCAGAGCAGGTGCGCACGCTGTTTACGCAACACTTCCCCAGCCGACTGATTTTTGTGGACGCCCGCGAGCGGTTTCTGAACCGCCTACGCGGGATTACTGACCCAGAGCAGAAGCGCAAGGTGATTGGTGAAGAGTTCATCCGCGTGTTCGAAGAGCATGCCGACGCGATTGGGCAGTGTCGCTTCTTGGCACAGGGCACCCTCTACCCCGATGTGATTGAAAGCGGCACGCGCTTGGCAGCCAAAATCAAGACTCACCATAATGTCGGTGGGCTACCCGAATGGATGCGGATGGAACTGATCGAGCCGCTGCGCTACCTGTTCAAGGATGAGGTGCGTTGTGTCGCGCTGGAGCTGGGCTTGCCCCACGAGATTGTGTGGCGTCAGCCGTTTCCAGGACCAGGCTTAGCGGTGCGCGTGGTGGGCGAAATCACCGCCGAGAAGCTGGAGCTTGTGCGCGAGGCAGACGCCATCCTCAACGAGGAGCTGCAGCGCACGGGCTGGGCGCAGCGCGTGTGGCAGGCGTTCGCGGTGCTCCCTGATGTGCGCAGCGTGGGCGTAATGGGCGACCAGCGCACCTACCAGTACCCTGTGGTGCTGCGCGTCGTGCATAGCGAAGACGCGATGACCGCCACCCCCGCTGAGCTGCCGTGGGACTTGTTGCTGCGAATTGCCAACCGCGTCACGAACGAAGTAGCAGGCGTCAATCGCGTGCTGTACGATCTGAGTTCCAAGCCGCCCGCCACTATCGAGTGGGAATGATAGGTTCTGGTATAATTTGTTCACGCCTATGGCAGAGCGAACAAAGGCATCTCCTTTGGGGAAGACCGCAACGCCCCCCGTTGCGCACCAGACCTTTACTGACGAACTGAATGCCCTGTTAGAAGTGCTGCCCCCCGCTATCCGCCAGTGGCTGGAGGAGCAGCCCGACCTCGACGAATTGCTGGAGGTGGTGCTGGACTTAGGGCGTCTGCCCGAAGCTCGCTTTATGAAACGCACCATCCGCCTCGAGGGCGTGCAAGTAGAAGAGTACGACCTGCAGTACGTAGCGGAGCGGATTGGGCAGTTTGGCAAGGACAATCGCGCAGGCATCCCGCGCACCCTGCACCGCATCTCCGCCATCCGCAATCGTCAGGGCAAAATCGTGGGGCTGACCTGCCGCGTGGGACGCGCCATCTACGGCACGATTGACATCATTCACGACATTATTGCCTCGGGCAGGAGCGTGCTGCTGTTGGGCAAGCCGGGCGTGGGCAAAACCACGCGCCTGCGCGAGGTGGCGCGCGTGCTTGCCGACGAGTACGACAAGCGCGTCATCGTTGTAGATACCTCTAATGAAATCGCAGGCGACGGCGATATTCCTCACCCCGGCATCGGCTTTGCACGGCGCATGCAAGTGCCCGAACCCAACCTGCAACATGCCGTGATGATTGAAGCCGTAGAGAACCACATGCCCGAAGTGATCATTATCGACGAAATCGGCACGGAGCTGGAAGCCTACGCCGCCCGCACGATTGCCGAGCGCGGCGTGCAACTGATTGGCACAGCGCACGGCACAACCTTAGAAAACCTGCTGATGAACCCCACTTTGTCCGACTTGGTGGGTGGCATCCAAACCGTAACGCTTTCGGACGAAGAGGCGCGCCGCCGCGGCACCCAAAAAACCGTGCTGGAACGCAAAGCCCCGCCCACGTTCGATGTGGTGATTGAAATCTTGGACTTCCACCGATTGGCAGTCCACCACGATGTGGCGCAGACGGTGGATCGGATGTTGCGCGGGGTGCCGCCACGCCCCGAAATCCGCGTGCAAACCGACCACGGCTTTGAGGTGGTGCAGCGCAGCGACCTTGCGTCGCGCCCGATGCCCCAAACGCACGAGGCGGAATCCGCCGAGCCTGTCCCCACGCGCACGGTAGCAGTAGTCAGCGGCGACGCTAAGCGCACGCCCACGCGCGTGTTCGCCTACGGCGTCAGCCGTAGCCGACTGGAAAAGGCACTACGCGAGCTCCATCTGCCCGCCTATACTGCCCGCGATGTTTCTGACGCCGACGCGATGGTGGTGTTGCATTCCACCTTCCAGCGTCGCCCGCCTAAGGTGCGCGAGGCGTTGCAACGCAACCTACCGATAGCCATCGTGCGCAGCAACACCTACGCGCAGCTGCTCAACGCCCTGCGCGAGCTCTTCCACAAGCCGCAAGCAGGCGAATCCGCTGAAGAGCGCGCCCTACGCGAGGCAGAGGAAGGCGTAGAATACGTGCTGGCAACCGCCGAACCCTACGAACTCTCGCCCCAGAACAGCTACCTGCGCCGCTTGCAGCACCAACTCATCGAAAAGTATCGCCTGCTCTCTGAAAGCGTGGGTGAGGAGCCGAACCGCCGCGTGCGTATCCTGCCCATCTATACCGACACCCAACGCGAAGACTAATGCCCCACGCACGGTTCATCACCTTCGAGGGCATCGAGGGTGCAGGCAAGACCACGCTGGCGAGTCATTTGGCGCAGTGGCTCCAGACGCAGGGCATCCCCGTGTTGCTCACCCGCGAACCTGGCGGTAGCCCGATGGGGGAGTCCCTGCGCCCCTTGCTGCTCCATCAAACGATAGACCCGTACACAGAGTTGTTCCTGTTTTTAGCTGACCGACGCGAGCATACCCTGCGCGTTATCCGACCCGCCCTGCACAGCGGCACGTGGGTGCTGTGCGACCGCTATGCGGACTCCACGCTGGTGTATCAGGGCTATGGACGCGGACTGGATATCGCGCTAATCCGCCAGCTCAACGCAATCGCTACAAACGGGCTAACACCCGACCTGACCGTGCTGATTGACCTGCCTGTGGAAGTTGCGCTCGCGCGCGCGAATACCCCGAACCGCTTCGAGGCAGAGGGTCTGGCGTTCCACCAGCGCATCCGCGAGGGCTACCTGCAAGAAGCCGCCCGCGCCCCTGAGCGGTTCCTGATACTCGATGGGCAAGCTCCGATTGCCCACCTGCTGGCGCCTGTGCAGCAGGCGCTGCAAAGATGGCTACCTTAGGCAACACCCATCAAGTAGCAGGAACCTAACCTGCGGTATCGAACCTACTGCCTCGCGAAAACCAGTTCATGGAGGATACTGTATGAGCAAAGTGCGCTTGGGATTGATTGGCAGTGGTGGCATGGCACGCCACCACATCAACATTTTGGTGTCGCAAGGGAATGCCGAAGCGGAGATAGTTGCGATTGCCGAGCCGAGTCAAGACCAGCGGAACGCCACCCTTCAGCGCTTCCCCCAACTGCAAGGCGTGCCGTTTTTCGATGACTACCGCGAAATGCTGGACAAAATTGCGCTTGATGGGGTAATCATCGTGACCCCGCATACGCTGCACTTTGAGCAAGCGATGGCAGCGCTGGATAAGGGGCTGCATGTAATGCTTGAAAAACCGATGGTTTGCACTCTTGAGCATGCCCAAACGCTGGTGCGCCGCTTTCGCGAAACGGGCAAAGTTGGGCTGGTGGCTTACCAGCGACACTATCTTCCCGTGTATCGCTATGTTTACGAAGGCATTCGGCGCGGCGAAATCGGCGAAGTACACTTCGTACAAGCAATTAACTTGCAAAACTGGATGCATATTACGACCAACACATGGCGGCAAGACCCCGCGCTCTCAGGCGGTGGGCAAATCAACGACACTGGCTCGCACTTGGTGGACTTCCTCACATGGATAGTGCCCGCGCCTGTTACTAAAGTCAGCGCGTATATGCAGTACTTTGACCGCAAGGTGGATATCAACTCCGCGCTGGCGTTCGAGTTTGCCAACGGCACGATTGGCAACCTCTCCGTGATTGGCAGTACGACCGTCGGCTGGCACGAGGAGATTACCGTTGTTGGCAGGGAGGCGACCTACCTGATTCGCCACGATCAACTGGAGATTGCCGATGCGCACGGCAACCGCTACCATCAAGAGCAACTGCCCCCTGGCTCGCACCCTGTTATCAACTTCGTGAACGCGATTTTGGGACGCGAAGAGGTGCAATCCAAGCCTGAAGATGGGCTGCGCGTGATAGCGTTCACCGAAGCCGCGTGGGAGTCGGCGCGTCAAGGCGGTGTGCCCGTGCCCGTGCCGCAACCCACGATATAACTCAGAACAAGCTGCGCGAGC
>JANXCK010000077.1 GCA_025060055.1 Fimbriimonadales bacterium
GCCAAACAGCTTCAAGCCCCCTACGACTTGGTGCTGGAGATTCACCAGACGGGCAGGCTGCCCGTGCCAAACTTCTCAGCGGGGGGCATCGCCACGCCCGCCGACGCCGCGCTGATGATGTGGCTCGGCGCGGAAGCGGTGTTCGTGGGTTCGGGCATCTTCAAGTCGTCTGACCCTGTCAAGCGCGCCCGCGCGATTGTGGACGCCGTGACCTACTACCGAGAGCCTGAGATCCTCGCCGAAGTGTCCAAAGGCTTGGGCGAGGCAATGCCCAGCCTCGATGTGCGCAAACTCGCTGAGGAGGAACTGATGGCAGTGCGCGGATGGTAATCGTAGCACGGGCGTCCTCGCCCGTGCGCTCGTAGCGTCGGCGTTCCGCCGACGGCAGGTGCTTGAGCGAGACGCGCAAGCCACTGTGGAGGCGCGACTATGGCAATCGTACAACCGAAACGCATGACCGCCGCCGAGTTCGAGGCGCGCTACGCCAACACAGACAGGCGCGCTGAACTGATTCGTGGAGAGGTTATTGAGATGTCGCCAACAACCCCGCCGCACGGTATATACACTATTCGGGTGACGCTTCCCATCGGTCAGTTTGTGGAGGAGCATGAATTGGGCGAGGTGTTTGGCGCAGAGACAGGTTTCACGATTCAACATCCCGACGGTACGGAAACGGTCTTGGCGCCCGACATTGCTTTCATTGCGAAAGAGCGCCTGCCCGACGACCTGCCCGACACTTTCTGGCGCATCCCACCTGACCTGGTGGTAGAGATTCGCTCCGAAAGCGAAAGCCGAAGCGATATGCAGAAAAAAATTGCGCTCTGGCTGGAGGGCGGCGCACGACTGGTGTGGTATGTTGATCCGTTTCGCCAGCAAGTCGGCGTCCATCGCGCTGATGGAACCTCGCAGACGCTGGGCGTTAGCGACACACTGTCGGGCGAGGAGGTGCTGCCCGGCTTCGAGTTACCCGTGCGCAGAATCTTCCGCCCCGTGAAGACTTTCAACCGATGACTGTCGGCGTTCTCGCATTGCAGGGCGACTTTGCAGAACATATCTCGATGCTGACGCGTCTCGGCGTCGAGTCGCGTGAGGTGCGCAAGCTCAGCGACTTGGAGAGTGTCGACGCTCTGATAATCCCAGGTGGTGAAAGCACGACAATCGGAAAACTGATGGCGCGCTACGAGCTGGATCGAGCCATCCATGCACGCGCCGAGCAGGGGATGCCGATTTACGGAACCTGTGCAGGCATGATTTTGCTGGCGAAGGATATCGAAGGCAGCCAACAGCCGCGCTTGGGGCTGATGGACATCGCTGTTGTGCGCAACGCCTTCGGCAGGCAAATTGAAAGTTTCGAGGCAGACATCCCTTTCAAGCCGACGCCTGAACGCCCCGTGCGTGGCGTGTTTATTCGCGCCCCGATTGTCTCCAGAGTCGGTGCAGGAGTGGAAGTGCTGAGCGAGTTTGAGGGCAAAATCGTCGCCGTGCGGCAGGGCAACCTGCTGGCAACCGCGTTCCACCCTGAACTGACCGACGACGAGCGGGTGCACCGATATTTTCTCGCGATTGTGAAGTAATACCAATCGGGGTTTCAAGTAGCGCAGTCGTCGGCGAGGACGCCGACGCTACGGGGAGTGCATGCGTAGCGTCAGCGTCTCGCTGACGAACTGTATCGCTTGAACCCCCGATTGGTATAATAAGCGATTCAAAGATACAGTCGCCCATTATCACTCTTTATGCATGAACCGCTCGATGCGCTGTGCAAATTCGCGCAGCAGTCGTTCTGCCTCCTGTGGCACGCGCGCCTCTACATACAAGTGGATCAGCGGCTCCGCCGCGTCAGGCAGAACCAGCGCCCACGAGTCGTCCGTGTAGACCTTCAGCCCGTCAATCGTCTCGATGCGCCCTTTAACCTCTTGTGCGAGCAAGCGCATCACGCGCCCTTTCAGTTCCCACGGGCACGCAACTGCCTGATATAGCGTGTAGAACGGCGGGATTTGGTCGTACACTTCCGCGAGGCAACAGCCTAATCGCTGCGTTGCTTCCAGCAAGCGCATAAAAGCGAACATCGCGTCGAAGCCAGGATGGAACTGTGGAAAGATAAACCCGCCTTGGGTGTCGCCAGCGAAGCAGATGGTATCAGCGTGTTCGGCAGCGGTGTTCATCAGCGCCCGCACATCGGCGCGGGTGCGAATCACCTCCACGCCGTGGGGCGCGACAATCTCCTCAATCACGGAGGGCGCGTTTACGGGCACGGCAATCTGTTTTCCGGGGCACGCCTGCGCCATCAGGCGAGCGAAGGTTGCCAAGAGTGCGCTACCGCTGATGATGCGCCCGCGCTCGTCTACGATAGTCAACCGTTCCCCTTCGTTCTCGAACATCACGCCGCACTCGGCGTTCAGGCTCTGCACGACCTGTTGCAGTTTCTCGGCGAAGGCATCGTGTTCAGCAGGCGTGCGGGGCGAGCGGCGCGGGTCAGGATAGGCGTTCAGTGAGACCACATCGTAGCCCATCTGCCCCAGCATTGCAGGGAAAATCGCCGCGACTCGGCTGAACGCGAAGTCCGCCACAAGGCGCATCGGGCGCAGGCTATCGGGCAGCTCGGTTAGGCGTTGGAAATCCGCTTGATACTGCTCAATCGCGCGGGAGGCGAAGTGAATCTCGCCAACCTCGTCGGCGTCGCAGCGGGCAAAATCCTCGCGGAAAAAGAGGTTCTCGATCTTGCGCTCGCCCGACTTGGGCAAATACACGCCCCGACGATCGAAAAACTCAATCAAGGTGAGTCGCACATTGTTCGGGGCGACCCGCACGCACACGCCGCCCACAGCGCCAGAGGCGCGAATGTAGTGGCGCGTAATCGGAATAGGCATCGCCCGCAAGTCCGCCACATCCACGCCCGTCGATAGCACTCCCGCCATAAAAGCGTGCTTAATCATCCGTGAGGCTTTGAAGGTGTCGCGGGCAAGCACTATCGTGGAGCCGCGTGGGAGCGTGGAGGCATACGCTGCGCCAAGTTTCGTGGCTAAATCGGGCGTCATCTCGATATTCGAAAGCCCCGCGACGCCCAAGTCGCGAAAGAGTGAGCCGCGCCACTTCGCACCCCAGATGAGGCTCATCGTGACCGTCGAACCGCCCTCGATATACTTGTCGGGCCACAGCTTGACCCGCGTGCGGATGATGCTGTCGCTTTCAATATGGCATCGATCGGCAATCACAGCGTCTTCTTGCACCTGCACATTATCCTTGATTGTGACGCCCGTGCCCACGATTGCGCCCTGCAGCGTGCTGCCCGCGCCGATGTAAACGCTATCCCACAGGATGGAGCGCATCACCACCGCGTTCGGCTCAACGATGCAGTTATCGCCCAGCGTCGTGTAGGGTCCGACGACCGCGCCCTTTTTGATACGGCAGTTGCGTCCGATACACACGGGGGGCGTTATCTGCGCCTCTGTGTCGATCTGCGCTCCTGCGCCCACCCACACGCCAGGAATTATTTCCTCGCCTGGAATAGACAGCTGCACTTTCCGATTGAGCAGGTCTTGATGCGCCTCGCGATACTGCTGCAGCGAGCCGATGTCGCTCCAATACTCATTCATCACATAGCCGTATAGGGGCTTACCCTCGCGCAGCAGGCGCGGGAATAAGTCTTGGCTGAAATCGTACTGTTTGCCTGGCTCCATGTAGTCGAAAATCTCAGGTTCCAAGATGTAGATGCCTGTGTTCACGGTGTCCGAGAACACTTCGCTCCATGAGGGTTTTTCCAAGAAGCGGGTAATGCGCCCGTCTTCACGGGTGATGACCACGCCGAACTCGAGGGGATTAGGCACACGCGCCAGCACGAGTGTGGCGGTTGCGCCGTTGCGCTTGTGGAACTCGATAGCGGGCTTCAGGTCGAGGTCGGTCAAGGCGTCGCCGCTCACCAAAACGAAGGTTCCATCCCGCAGGTGCTCTTCTGCTTGCTTGACACTGCCTGCAGTGCCCAGCGGTGTGTCTTCCAGCGAGTAGTGGATTGCCATGCCCCAGTCGGAGCCGTCGCCGAAGTAGCCTTCGATGGAGTCAGCGAGGTAGTAGACAGTGGTGACAACCTGCGTGATGCCCTGCGCTTTGAGCAGCAGCAGGATATGTTCCATAATCGGGCGGTTGGCAACGGGCGCCAGCGGTTTGGGGCGGTTCGCCGTAATCGGGCGCAGACGCGAGCCTTCCCCTCCTGCCATCACGACGGCTTTCATCGCGGTCTCCTCCAGCACG